>NZ_DBHKZK010000052.1:0-25675 GCF_057314735.1 Cardiobacterium sp. | reverse complement strand
GGTTTGGAATTTTGTCGGGTTGCCGTGCAAGTTATAGTTTGGAAGGAAGTCTATTGTCCCATACGTTTACGGACTTTCCGCCAGATCCGCAATCTTGGCGGCAATCAGTTTCGGCGCAAATTCGCGGATTTCATATTGGGTGAAATCCGGATAATAACAATCTTCTTCCAAAACTTTTTGCAGGGCGCCGCGGCTTTCGGTGTGCGCGAAAATCACGCCCGCGTGTGCGCCGGTGTCGCTGGAAATCCTTATACATTAAAGATACGTTCTTTCATCCAGCGCACGGTGGCAATGGTCTGGTGATTGATGAACTGGCTTTCGCCCATATCGAGCGCGGCAATCGCCGCTTTGTCCGCCTCATTCAGGCTGAAGTCAAAGATATTGAGGTTTTCTGCCATGCGTTCCGGTTTGGTGGATTTGGCCAAAGCGACAATGTTGTTTTCCACCAGCCAGCGCAAAATGACTTGCGCCACGCTTTTGCCGTATTGCGCGCCAATTTTCGTCAAAACCGGATTGCTGAAGATATGGTTTTTGCCTTCGGCAAAGGGCGCCCAGGCTTCGACGACAATACCCTCTTCCTGTAATGCGGCGACTTGTGCTTCGCGCTGGTGGAAGGGGTTTATTTCTATCTGGTTTGCCTGCGGCATGACTTTATTGAATACCCCCAAATCGACGGCGCGGTCGGGGGTGAAATTGCTGACGCCAATGGCGCGGATTTTGCCCGCCGCCTGATATTTTTCCAATGCGCGCCAGGTGCCATAGACATCGCCGTAAGGCTGGTGAATGAGTACCAGGTCAATATAATCGAGATTCAGCCGTTTTAAGGAGCGATCCAGTGAAGCGGTGGCCGCCACTTCGCCCGCATTTTCTATCCAGACTTTGGTGGTTACAAAGAGTTCTTCGCGGGCGATGCCACTACGGGCAATACCTCTGCCAACTTCGGTTTCATTGACATAGGCTTGCGCGGTATCAATATGGCGGTAGCCGGCGGCAATGGCATCCACCACAGCCTGTTCGGTTTCTTCCGGTACAATTTGAAAGACGCCAAATCCCAATGCCGGAATTTCGACGCCGTTATTCATTTTTATGCTTTGCATGATGTATGCTCCATGATGCGGCGGGCGGATTCCCGACGCGCGGCGCATCATACCCCGCCATTGCCTGCCGCCAAAATCATAAACGCCGATACCCCCTATCATCCATTCCGATATGCCATGAATCTATTGCACAATCTGGATTTGAATCTGCTGCGCGCCCTGCACGCCTTGCTGGAGGAAGGTAATGTCACCCGCGCGGCGGCGCGCCTTGCGCTGTCGCAACCGGCAGTGAGCGGGATGCTCGCCCGCCTGCGCCGTTTTTTTGACGCCCCGCTGTTGGTGCGCAACGGCCAGGGCATGGTGCTGACACCGCGCGCGGCTGCGCTACCGCGTGCTGTATGAGGAGCGCTTTGTCTGCGCGATGCGCGCCGGACATCCGGCGTTGCAGGCGGCGTGGAATCTGGACACCTTCTGCCGCCAGCGCTTTGCCCTCGGCTCGTTTTACGGCGGCAGCCTCTCCGGCGCGATTGACGACACCCTGCGCGAGCTGGGCTACCACCGCCACGTCGCGGTGTCGCTGCAACATTTCGCCCTCATCCCGGAGCTGCTGCGGCAAAGCGACCTGCTCGCTGTCATCCCCGCCAGCCTGGTGCGCTCCGACGACGGCCTGGTGCTGAAGGATTTGCCTTTCCCGGCAACGGGTTATCAGAAACTGCTGCTCTGGCACGACCGCAACCACGCCGATCCGGCACAGCAATGGCTGCGCGGGCAGTTGGCGGGAGCGGGTCATTCTGGCGGTGATGGTGGATAACCCGGTGTATAGCCATCCACCGAAAGCCTCATACTGTGTTGCGTCGCCTGACCGGGCACCCTAAAAAATGGCGGAGCCATTTTTTAGGGAAACCCGCGCCGTACAACCGCGTACTGTCTTCGGCGACGCGCCTTGTCTGAAACTTTCGGTGGATGGCTATATAACGCGCGCCTTTTGGCGCAAAATCGCTGCCGTGCCTCGCGTCCGGGACAGGTGCGTCGCGCCGCATCAACACAAAATTCGTTGAAAAACCGGTAAATAACCGGGCTACCGCCTGCCGTCCCGCCTCACGCGCCCGCTCCGCCTGTCGCCACCTTCGCCAACCATGTGCATAACTGCGACAATACCCGCACGCT
Organism: Cardiobacterium sp.; assembly: GCF_057314735.1. Lineage (NCBI taxonomy): Bacteria > Pseudomonadati > Pseudomonadota > Gammaproteobacteria > Cardiobacteriales > Cardiobacteriaceae > Cardiobacterium > Cardiobacterium sp. Next base: position 23,471 of record NZ_DBHKZK010000052.1, on the reverse strand, counting down.
AAACCCTGCCCAATCGCGCCATCTTAAAGAAACCCGTCACCCGGAATCCCCATGACCCCCGCCGACTTCCTCGCCACCCGCCTTGAGCCCGCCGCCGCGGGCGACGCCTACGCCGCGTGCCAAGCAAATCCCGTCAATGAAACCGGACATTTGCAAGCAAACCAAAGAAAGGAAAGGCATCATGTCAGATGAAATTATTAGCTATCGCTACCATCCATCAAGAAGAATCCTGTTTGGTACATTCATCGTATTGTTAATGTCTGGGAGTTTCTTAGGGATGTTTTTGGCACTTCATAACAAAATAATGTTCAAGACGGATGCAGACATAATTATTTTTGCTTATATTGTCTATTACGCTGCAATTATCTTGTTTTCGTGGATGACCATAATGAGTGTGCGCACTATCATTGCCTATTTACGCGCGGGCAAAACCATTACCTTGACGGACGATATGCTCATTCTGCCTGTCAATAATATTTTAGGTGCCAGTCGGTATTACCATATCCCCTATGCCCGTATCAGTCATGCAACAGAAGAACAATATCTCAGACAAAAAGAACCTGTTTTTTGCATACATGAGGACATCCCGCAAGGCCGCCTCTTTACCCAAAAGGAATACGTTATAGCGCCAGCATATTTCAGTAACAATCGCCAATACTGGAATTTCATATCTGAACTCAAACGCCGTATAGCAGCGGCGCATCTGTGTCATTCATCCATCTGCCAAACTGCCCCAAAAACGGAATCCCCATGACCCCCGCCGACTTCCTCGCCTCCCTCCTCCCCGCCCGCCTTGAGCCCACAGCGCAGGGCAAAGCCTACGCGCCCGCCAACATCGCCCTCGCCAAATACTGGGGCAAACGCGACCGCGCGCTCAATCTGCCCGTCAATGGCAGCCTCTCCATCTCGCTTGGCGGCCTCGGCACGCACACCACCGTCCGCGCCGCCAACCGCGACCGCATTACCTTAAACGGCAGCGATGCTGCGCCGGGCAGCGCCCTGCACCGCCGTACCTTCGCCTTCATTGAGCTGTGGCGGCGTGGCGCAGCGCAACCGCTGCACATCGAAACCGAGAACACCATCCCCACCGCCGCCGGGCTGGCATCGAGCGCCTCCGGTTTTGCCGCGCTGACGATGGCACTCGCCCGCTACTGGCAGCTCAATCTCGCAGACAGCGCCCTTTCCGCCATTGCCCGCCTCGGCAGCGGCAGCGCGGCGCGCTCGCTCTGGCACGGTTTCGTCAAATGGGAGCGTGGCACGCGCGACGATGGCAGCGACAGCTTCGCCGCGCCCATCACCAGCGACTGGCAGGAATTGCGCATTGCGCTGGTGGAAATCGACAGCGGCGCGAAGAAAACCGCGAGTGGCGACGGCATGAACCACACCACCGCCACCAGCCCGCTGTACACCGCTTGGCCAGCAACCGCCAGCGCCGACCTCGCCGCGCTGGAAGCCGCCATTGCCGCCCGCGACTTCAGCGCACTCGGCAGCACCGCGGAGGCGAACGCGCTCGCCATGCACGCCACCATGCTCGCCGCCCGCCCGGCGCTGTGCTACCTGCAACCGCAGACACTCGCCACCCTGCACCAGTTGTGGCAGGCACGCGCCGACGGTCTTGAAATCTACGCCACCATCGACGCCGGGCCGAACGTGAAAATCCTCTGCCGCGCCGCTGATGAAGCGGCGGTACGCGCCGCTTTCCCGCAGGCGCTGTGGGTCAATCCTTTTGCGGTCGCGGCATAAGCCGCGCTTGTAGAAATGGTTCGCCGGGTGTGGCGGCGCAACACCGTATGCGGCTTTCGGTGGACGGCTCTATCAGCCGCGCCGCTGCATTTCGGTGATGCGCTCGCGGCCGGCATAGTCGCAATGAGTGGCGATGTGTTGCCAGTCGCCGCTGGCATCGGCGCGGGCGCGCAGGGTGGCGCCCTGTTGCCAGCCGTGTTCCATAAGGAGCCAGCCGCCGCCTTTCAGCACGCGCGGCGCCTGCGCCATGATGGCGAACAGGTCGCGGTAGCCGTCATCGGCGGCGACGAGTGCCGTCTGCGGCTCAAACGCAAGCGCGGCAAGGTGCGGGTCATCGGGCGCGATGTAGGGCGGGTTGCTGACGATGAGGTCGGCGCTGGCGGCGGCAAAGGGCGCGAGCCAGTCGGCCTGGAGGAAGCGGAGATTGCTAAGGCAGTGCATGCGCGCGTTGTCGGCGGCAATCGCCAGCGCTTCGGCGCTTTGGTCGGTGGCGGTAATCTGCGCGTCCGGGCGGGCGGCGGCAATGGCGAGTGCCAGCGCGCCGCTGCCGGTGCCGAGGTCAATCACGGTCGGCGCGGACAGGTCGCGCAGGTGCGACAGCGCGCGTTCGACGAGGATTTCGCTATCGCTGCGCGGGATGAGGGTGGCGCGGCTGACCTTGAGTTCCAGCCCGTAAAACGGCTGCTGGCCGAGGAGGTAGGCGAGCGGTTCGCCCGCGTGCAGGCGGGCGGCGAGCGCGTCCAGCGTCTGCAATTGCGCGGCGGTGAGTTCGGGATTGTGGATGCGTTGCGCGGTGGGCGACAGGCCGGTGACGTGCGCGGCGAGGTGACGGATTTCGATGGCGGCGACGTCGCGGTCGGGATGGGCGGCGGTGGCGCGGGCAAGCCAGGCGTGCAGATTCATCGCGGCAGCAGGCGGGTGATGGCGACGAGCTGGGCGGCGCTGATGTCGCCGTCAATGTAATGCCGGACGAGACGGGCTTCGAGGCTGTCGGCAGGCGGGGCGGGCAGGCCTTCAATGCGGTTTTTGCGGGCGAGATACGCCTGATGGCGGGCGCGTTCGCCACGGGCAGCCGCGCTGCGGTCAATGTCGGGATAACCGGCGGCGGCGTTGGCGGCGAGGGTTTGGGCAAGCAGGGTTTCGACGGGGTTCATGGGTCGGAAGGAACTGGGTAGGGATGGATGATTTTACATACAGGGTAGCGGGGAAGGTGTATGTAAATGGGTGGTGAGGTGGGTTTGTCGCTACGCGGTTTGTTCGCAGCCCCCATAAGGAGAAGAGATTGAGGACTGCAAATTTGAAAAAACGGAGTCTTATTTCGTAAGTAACATTGCTCACCCCCTCCCCAGCCCTCCCCCGCTGCGGGCTTCGCCCTGCAGGGGAGGGGGATTTATTAGGTTATTCCCGGCTCAAGGCTTCGACCGGGTCAAGGCGGGCGGCGTTGCGGGCGGGCAGGAAGCCGAAGAGCAGGCCGATGCCGCTGGCGCAGATGACGGCGGCGATGGTGGAGGCGGTGGAGTACACCAGTTTGAACGCCGCCTGTTCGCCGCCGCCCGTGCCGCCGGTGTTGTTCATCACCCAGCCGAAGCCGTAGGCGAGGCCGACACCTATCGCGCCGCCGAGCAGGCAGAGCATCAGCGCTTCTATCAGAAATTGCATGAGGATGTCGCTTTGCCTTGCACCGACGGCCATGCGGATGCCGATTTCTTGGGTGCGTTCGGTGACGGAGACGAGCATGATGTTCATCACGCCGATGCCGCCGACGACGAGCGAGATGACGGCGATGGAGGAGATGAGGATGCTGAAGACCTGGACGCTTTGCGAGATGGCTTTGCGCAGGCTTTCGCTGTTGAAGAGCGAGAAGTCTTTGCTGCCATGACGGCGGGTGAGGATGCGGGTGATGGCGTCTTCGGCGACTGCCGGGTTGGCGCTGTCGCTGATGCGCAGCACGATGCTGGAGACGTTGCTCCGCCCCAGGAGGCGGTTCATCGCGGCGGTGTAGGGCATATAGACGCTGATGTTGTTGCTCATGTCAAAGCGGCTTTGACTGCTGGTATCAACGATGCCGATGATGCGCACGGGGACGTTTTTGAGCAGGATGACTTCGCCGAGCGCGCCCGCGTAGCCGTTCGTGGCCGTTGCACCGAAGAGGTTTTCCGCGCCTTTTTGGTTGAGGATGGCGACGGCGGCGTAGTTGTCAATGTCTTTTTGGTCGAAGGCGCGTCCGGCGACGATGGGCAGGTTCTGCACCTGGAAGTATTGGTCGCCCGCGCCGGTGATTTCGCCGGTGAGTTCTTTGTTGTTGTAGCGCACGGTGGCGCTGGCGCTGACTACCGGGGTGGCGCTGTCGATGAAGTCCTGTTTGGCAAGGACGGTGGCGTCGGCGGGGATGAGGGTGCGGATGCGTCCGGCGCGGCGGTCGCCGAATTGGCCGGGGAAGATTTCGATGGTGTTCGAGCCGAGGTCGCTCATGTTCGCCAGCACTTGTTGTTGCGCGCCTTGTCCCAGCGCGACGACGCTGACCACCGAGGCAATGCCGATGATGATGCCGAGCATGGTGAGGAAGGCGCGCAGTTTGTGGCCGATGATGGCGCGCCATGCCATGTTGATGGCCGACGTGATGCGCCCGGCGGCGCCGAACAGGGTTTTTTTGGTCTCTGGCGCGGCGGCGCGTTTGCCGCTGGCGCTCCCGTCCGCGTCCTGGCGGCGGTCGTCGATGATTTCGCCGTCTTTGATTTCGATGACGCGGTCGGCGTGTTCGGCGATGTGGCGGTCGTGGGTGACGAGGATGATGGTGTGGCCTTCGGCGTGCAGTTCGCCGAGGATTTTCATCACTTCTTCGCCGCTGTGGCTGTCAAGCGCGCCGGTGGGTTCGTCGGCGAAGATGATTTGTCCGCCGTTCATCAGCGCGCGGGCGATGGAGACGCGCTGTTGCTGGCCGCCGGAGAGTTGGCCGGGTTTGTGCTCGGTGCGCTCGCCGAGGCCGAGGCGGGTGAGTAGCGCCTTGGCGCGCGCTTCGCGGGCGTCTGCCGCCGTTCCGGCGTAGATGGCGGGAATGGCGACGTTTTCCCACGCCTTGAGGTCGGCCAGCAGGTGATAGCGCTGGAAGATGAAGCCGATGTTTTCCCGGCGCAGCGCGGCGCGCTCCTGCGGGCTCAGATCGGTGGCGTTTTTGCCGTTGATGTAGTACTCGCCGTCGCTGGGGCGGTCGAGGCAGCCGAGGATGTTCATCAGCGTCGATTTGCCGCTGCCGGACTGGCCGATGATGGCGACCATTTCCCCGGCTTCGATGTCGAGGTTCAGCCCCTTGAGGATGGTGACTTCGCCGTCGCCGCTGGGGAAACGGCGGTAGAGGTTGCGGATGCGGATAATCGGCTCGCCCATCAGAACGGCCCTCCCGGCATCGGCATACTGCTCTCGCCGGTGCCGCTGCTGACCACGACCTGCTCGCCCGCCGTCAGCCCTTCGGTCACTTCGGTATTGACGCCGTCATTGATGCCGAGCTTGACTTCGCGCGGCTGCGGCTTGCCGTCCGCGCCCATCACCTGCACCTCGTCCTCGCCCTGCGCATTCGTTTGCAGCGCGGTCATCGGAATCGTCAGCACGCCCTTCGCCTCGCGCACGTTAATCACCATGTTGGCGGTCATGCCGATGCGCAGCTTGCCGTCGGCATTGGGCACGTCCATCTTGCCGTAATAATAGACGGCGGTGTCGTTGCTGCTGCTGGTGGTGGTAGTGGTGTTCTTGGAAGTGGCGAGCGGGGCGGGGTCAATGGATTTCAGCTTGCCCTCATAGCGGGTCTTGTCCGCGCCGAGCAGGGTGAAATACGCCGCCATGCCCGGCTGCACCGCGCCGACATCCGCCTCGGCAATCTCCGCCTCGACCGTCATCGTGTTCGTCTGCGCCAGCGTCACCAGCGTCGGGCTGTCCTGCACCGCGTTCACCGTCTGCCCCTTCTCCACCGCGACCGAAATCACCACGCCGTCCATCGGTGCAGTCACACTCGTATAACCCAGACGCAAGCCCGCGTTGTCCAGCTCCAACTGGCTCTTGCGAATATCGGCCTTTGCCTGATCGACCGCACTCTGCGCCGATTTCAGCGTCGCCTGTGCCGCATCCAGCGACTCGCGCGCCGCCGCGCCCTTCTTCACCATCTCCTGCTGGCGGTTAAAATTCTGCTGCGCCTCGCGCAACTTCGCCTGCGCCGCCGTCAGCGCCGCCTTGCTGGACGCCAGCGACGCCGCCGCACTATCGCGCGTATTCTGCTGCGTACTCGCATCAATCTCGGCGATGGGGTCGCCGGTCTTCACCTTGTCGCCAATCTTCACCGACAGCGCGCTAATCTCGCCCGACACCTGCGCGCCAACCTTGACCGACTTGAACGGCTGGATGGAACCGCTCGCCAGCACCGTCTGCGCGATGTCGCCCTTCTTCACCTCGGCGGTGATGTACTTGATTGCCCCCGCCTCGTCAGGCTTGGCGCGGAAATGCCACCAGGCATAACCGCCCGCCGCCAGCAACACCAAAATCACCAAAAACCGCATCCCTGCACGGCCAGACTGCTTGCGTAACATAAAACCTCTCTTTAATTAAGGAAAACACGCGGATGCGTGAAAGCGAGGATTGTACGCGCAAAAAACAGATGCCTGGATTAGCGAAGGCTTAGGCGCGGTTTACCATTCAGTTCGTAGGTCGGCCATAAATGGCCGACCTACGAAATTTCTCGCCGTCAACGCCAGGCGCCAGGCTGTATTGCAAGCGCGGCCAAAATCCCCCACATTAACGATACACCGCACTTTCCCTATCTCATCCTGTAACCCATGAACCGCATCTGGTACTACACCCCCGACGACCGCACCGACTACCCCGACATCAACCTGCTCACCCCCGGCATGGGCGTACTCACCGCCCTCTGCGTCTGCCTCATCTTCGCCAGCGCACAACTGCCGCAACTGCCCAACCCCTTCCACATCCTCTTCGGCTACACCACGCTCGTCGCCCTCAACCTGCTCTGGCAAGGCCGCTGCTACTTCCGTCCGCGTCCGCTGCCCTCGCCCATGTTCGCCTGCGACGGCGATGGTCTCACCGTGTTTGACCGCGATGGCGCTCGCCTCGGCAACTGGCGCTGGGCCGACATCGCCGAACTGCGCGCCACTGAGCCCGACCCCGTTGCCGTCATCCGTGGCAGTGCTAACCCTGATGCCGTCTGGCTGGAAATCGTGCTAGGCGAAGCCGCCCCCTCCGGGCTTGGCGAAAGCGACCGCTTGCGCCGCTGGCTGGACGCCACCGACCCGCAACGCGGCCAAATCGCCATCCACGTCCACCTCAGCGAAGCCGTGCCCAGCGACCACGCCCCGACGACGCGCCTTCATCTGGGGGGCAGACGCCGCCGACACCCTCGCCGACGCCCTCTTTGACATCGACCAATACCATCAGGGCACACAGCTGGCGCCGCCGCACCGTCCGGCCAACCCCTACCGCGCGGATGCTGCCGCCATCCTCATCATCCTCGCCGCCGACGTCGCCCTGTCCGGCTTTTGGCACTTCTCCGCCGCCGCCCGCCTTCTCATCCACTTCAGCCTGCCGCTCATCGCCGTTTTCAACCTCTGGGTACTCATCCGCCTCTGCCAGGCAGGCATCGCCTTCCTCAAAATCCGTCGCCATGCGCCTCCACCCGCCCGCGTCAGCGCCCAAGCGCCAGCCATTGCCGCCCCACCCGCACCACAGCCACCATCCGCTCCGGTCAGCGCCAAACCGCCCGCCGCACCACGTCCGACCATCGCAGCGCGCGCGTGGTACACCGATCCGCGCACCATCCGCCGCGCCAATATCCACAACTACGGCGCGCTCGCCATCGCCCTCGTCCTCATCGTCCGCCTCATCCACGGCACACCGTACCCGCTATGGCACATCGCCGGACTGCTGCTGGCGCTCGCCTACGCGGCGGCCATCACCTTCACCGCCTTCCACCAGCCGGGTGCGCCGCGCCTCCAGCTCGATGCGAACGGCATCCGCAGCCGCAGCGACTTCCTGCCGTGGGATGACTACAGCTACGCCACCATCAACGAAAGACCCACCGCCTTCACCCACCAACCGCGACCCGTCCGCCTCGGCATCCACGGCCTCAACCGCCGCCTGCCCATCAGCATCGCCATCGCCACCATCGGCTACCGCGCCGCGCAAGACATCATCGCCGCCTGCAACCACGGCAAGGCGCAGCACCGCGCCACCGTCGTGCCGGATGATGGCGACGACTTCCTCGAACACGCTTACCGGCGCACCCTCGCTCGCGGCGACCTCACCCCCGCCGAACAGGCCAACTTGCGCGACCTCGTCGATGCCCTCAAGGGCGAACCCGCCGCGCCGCCCACCGGGGACGATATCGCCGCCCTGCGCGCCGAAATCCAGCAACAGCACCCGCCCGCCGTCGCCGAAGCGTTGCTGCGCCACACCCGCCACCTCGACGGCAAGGCGGACAACCGCCGCAGCTACCCGCTGCACATTCGCCCGCTCGCCTGGGCGCTGCTCATCGCCAACGACGCCACCGCCCTCGCGCTTGCCGTCCTCATCGCCCTCAAGCCGCCCGCCGTCCTCGCCGCGCCGCTGCTGGCGTGGCTCGTCGCGCTCACCTGCGCCAACCTCATCGCCTGGCGCGCCCCGTGGCGCTGGCAGGCGGTCGCAAAGACGCCATACAACAACACCCCTCCCCCGTGGGGGAAAGGCAGAGGTGAGGGCAGCAAACACGCGCAGATACCGGAAAAGCCCACCACCTCCGGAACAGAAACCCCTCGCGCCGCCGCCCAAAACACCTTCCCGCCGCACCAATGGTACAAACACCCGCGCGCCATCGCCCGTGGCAACTGGCACACCTTCGCCTGGCTGACGACCGCCGCGCTGCTGGCTCTGCTCACCAGCCGCGGCGTCGCCAGCGGTCATGCCGTCGCCCTCGCCCTGCTGCTGCCGCTCGCATTCCTCATCCGCGCCGCGTGGCAGGCCGCGCGCCACGCCTTCAGCCACCACGACGCGCCACTCGTCCGCCTGGACGCCGACGGCATCCACCTCGCCCTAAAAAACCGTCGCCAGCGCGACCTTGCTCGCCTGCCAACACGCGGCGCGAGCCTGCACGCCGGCGCCACCCACTGCCATATTCCGTGGGACGAAATCGCCTACATCAGCGCGCTGAAAGCCAACCGCTACCGCGCACAACAACTCCTCATCGAAGACCAGGACGGCGACAACCACGGCATCTATAGCGCGCCGCTCGGCGACTACGACACCGTTTGCACCATCGCTGCCACCGCCCGCGCCTGCCACGCAAGCGACCATTGGCCGCTACCCGACCGCGACACCCTGCCGCCGCTGCACGTCCGACCCTTCGCCCGCATTCTGCTCATCGCCAACATCGCCCTCATCAGCCTATGGCTCGCGCTGAACCTCCTTGTCCAACAAGGGCTGATGACCCTGCCCTTTGCCGACCCGGCGCTGTCCCTGCTTGAGCTGCCGTCCTTCCATCTGCACGCGATGCTGCCGTTCGGCGCATACCCGCACGCCAACGCGCTCATCCTGCTGAGCCTGACCGCGCTCAACCTCGCCGCCTGGCTTGCGCCGTGGCATTGGCAGGCGGAATAGCGGGCGGGTTCCGTGCTTAGGGTGTGTGGCGGTGTAGCCGACACGCACGCGGGAATTTGACATCGGCAAACGCGTGCGTGCCTGAGGCACACACCCTGTGCGCCGCGACGCAAATAGCCGCAGTAAGCCGGTCATAAGCCACGAGCAGATGAAACAAAAACGCCACCGGATGCGGTGGCGTTTTTGGGTTATAGCGATACTCACAAAGTTCTGTATAGCCATCCACCGAAAGTTTCAGACAAGGCGCGTCGCCGAAGACAGTACGCAGTTGTACGGCGAGGCGACGCAACACAGTATGAGGCTTTCGGTGGATGGCTATACAAGGCGCGTCGCCGAAGACAGTACGCGGTTGTACGGCGAGGCGGCGCAACGCCGTACAGGGCTTTGTGAGGATTGCTATACGTTTCAGGCCAACGCCAGCGCGATGAGCGCAAGCAGCGGCGGTACCGCCTGGACGAGGGCGGGGCGGCGTTTGTCCGGCGCGGTGGTGTAGAGGTAAATGCCCGCCGCGCTCATGGTGGCGAGCGGGGTCAGCAGCAGTCCGGTTGCCACGGCTGGCGCAATGTCGGCGAGGCGCAGCGCGAGGCCGACGAGGACGCCGAGCGCCTGCATCAGGTTGTACAGCGCGAGGTTGTGGAAGGGCGCGCGCAAGGTGGGCAGGTCGCGTTCAGCGATGTTGAAGGTGCGGCAAAAGCGGGCGCTGCCGTAGGCATGGCGCTCAAGCCAGTAGATGTAGAGGTGGATGAGCGCGGCGAGGGCGGCGGTAAGGTGGGCGAGGGTGTTCATGGTTTTGGCGGTTCCAGTTGGGCGACGGTCATTGCGGTAAAAAGCAGGGCGCAGCCGGTGAGCATCAGCGGCGTGGCGGGTTCGCCCAGGATGAGCCAGCCGGCGGCGAGGGCGAAGAGGCTTTCCATGGAGAGGATGATGGCGGCCGGGGTGGCGGCAACGTGCCGCTGCGCCCAGCCTTGCAGGAAGAAGGCGATGCCGGAGGAGGCGACAGCGGTGTAGAGGATGTCCCATTTGCTGTAGTTGAGCAGCGTCGGGTCGGTGAGTGCGCCCGCGCCTTCTGTGGCGAGGGTGGCGGGCAGGGTGAGGAGTGCGGCGACGGTGATTTGTACGGTGGTGAGTGTGAGCAGTTCGCTGCGGCGCACGGCGATGCCGTAGTAGTTGACGTAGAACGCCCAGATGAGGGCGCTGGCGAGGGTGGCGCTGTCGCCCGCGTTCCAGTTGAGCGCGGCGCTGTCGCTGTGGATGGCGGCAAAGCAGGTGAGGCCGGCGAAGGCGAGCAGGGTGGCGAGGATGAGTGTTCTGCCGAGGCGCTCGCCGCCGAGTAGTGCCAGAAGCGGGACGAGGATGACGTAGAGGCTGGTGATGAAGCCGGATTTGCCCGCGGTGGTGTGCTCCAGTCCCCATTGTTGGCTGTACATGCCGAGGAAGAGGAGGATGCCGCAGCAGATGCCGTCGCGCAGCCAGTGTCCCCAAACGGGGCGACGGCGCAGGGCGAGGACGGCGAGCAGCATCAGCGCGGAGAGCGGCAGGCGCCAGCTCATGAAGGTGAGCGCGCTGACGGCGGTGGCGCTGTGGCGCTGGAAGATGAAGGCGATGCCAAAGAGTGCGGCGGTGAGGAGCAGGGCGAGGTGGCCGGTGTGGACGCGGGGCATGGTGCGGGTTGGTTTGTGGTTTACATACAGGTTGGGCGCTTGGGTGTATGTGGCGAATTTACAATTCAAGTGCAACAGCTACAAAAAAGGCATCCATAAGCGATACTGCAAAAAACATCAAAACCTTGCAGGAGACCGCAAATGGATACCTACCGTCATATTACGCCCTTTGAGCGGGGTTGCATAATGGCTCTGCACGAGTTGGGCTACAGCCTCGCCGCCATCGCTACCCTATTGAAGCGCCACAGGAGCACTATCTTGCGCGAGCTGAACCGCAACCGTTCCCCTGATGGAACCTACAGCGCACAGGAGGCGCAGGCACGGGAGCGCATTGGCGACTGGGAAGCCGACACCGTGGCGGGCGTGGTTGGCGGCGCGGTGTTGCTGACGCTGGTTGACCGCAAAAGCCATTATCTGCACTGCGTGCGGCTGGAGAAGAAGACGGCAGACAACGTGAATGCGGGGATTTTCAAGGTGTTGGCAGGGCAGATAGTGCATAGCATCACGCCAGACCGTGGCAAGGAATTCGCGCGGCACGCGGTGGTGGCGGAGGCGCTGGGAATAAAAATATACATCCCGCCGCCGTACCAGCCGTACCAGCCGTGGCAGCGCGGCACGAACGAGAATACCAACGGGCTGTTGCGCGAATATAGCCATCCACCGAAAGTTTCAGACAAGGCGCGTCGCCGAAGACAGTACGCGGTTGTACGGCGAGGCGACGCAACACCGTATGAGGCTTTCGGTGGATGGCTATATCTTCAGAAACATCAGGATATTGCGCAATATCAGGATGAGTACATCGAGAAAGCTGTGCTGGCGTTGAACAACCGCCCGCGCAAATGTTTGCAGTGGAGGACACCTTATGAAGTGTATTTTGAAGAAGTGTTGCACTTGGTTTGACAATTCGCCAATCCAGATAGCAAAAAACAGGGCGCCAAATGCGCCCTGTTTTTGCTTCAGACCTTTTCCGGCGAGACCGACGGCGTCATCCTTACGCTGTCGCCCTGAATCTCCAGATTGTGGATGGTTTCCAAGAGCGCCATAAAGCTGGCGAAACCGTATTCCTTATATGACCAGCGCGGCGCGAGGTATTTTTCCAGCGCTGCAATTTTTACCCAGCCTTCTTTGTTCTGGAATTTGGGCAGGGCGTCGTTGCTGAGCAATTTAATCAGTTCGCTGTAGGGGATTTTGCGGCAGTACATCCGGCTGGCGTCGTCGTGGCGGAATTGCAGGCCGCCCAGCGCTTTCAGCATGGAGGAGAGTTTGGCGTAGCCGTAGCTGCGGGTATCAAAATCCGGCTGGGTCTGGCTGAGGTAGGTGCCGATTTGCCCGACGAACGCCCAGCCGGTGCTTTCGTCGGTGCTGTCTTTTACCGCTTTGTAGAGCAGGCTGCGCAGCGCGCCATCCAGTGTTTTGCGCGGCGGCGGGGCGATTTTTTCGCCGCTTGCGACAGGCGGGGTTGCGCTGGCCTCGGCAGCGGGTTTATCGACGCTGGCCGCTTCGTCTTGCAGGTTTTCGAGGTAGATGAAGCGGTCGCAGGACTGGCGGAAGGCTTCCGGGGTGTTGCGTTTGCCAAAGCCGTACACGGTCAGGCCGCTGGCGCGAATGCGGGCGGCGAGCGGGGTGAAATCGCTGTCGCTGGAGACGAGGCAGAAGCCGTCAAAAGTGCCGCTGTAGAGCAGGTCCATGGCGTCGATGATAAGGCTCATGTCGGTCGCGTCCTTGCCTTTGGTGTAGGCGAATTGCTGCACCGGGATGAGCGCGTGCTTGAGCAGCACGTCTTTTTTCCAGCCTTGCGGTTCGGGGCGGCTCCAGTCGCCGTAGATGCGCTTGACGCTGGCGATACCGTATTTGGCGATTTCGGCAAAGAGGCCGCTAACGGCACTGGCGGAGGCGTTGTCGGCGTCGATGAGAACGGCGAGCTTATGCGGTTTTTCAGGGTTCATGTATTTTCCTTTTTGTAGGTAATGCCGGGAATTTCCATAGCGGTTGTAAGACTGCGCCACGTGGGCGCGGGGGTTGAATGGGGATGTTCAGACTGTTTTCAAGCGCGGCGGTGGGGCAAGCCCCGCCCTACACCTCCAGCCACGCCTTGAGCTGCGCTTCGTCGATGATGGCGACGCCGAGCGCTTGCGCTTTTTCCAGTTTGCTTCCCGCCTTGTCGCCCGCGAGCAGGTAATCGGTTTTTTTCGAGACGGCGCTGGATGTTTTGCCGCCGAGGCGGGCGACGTGGGCGGCGGCTTCGTCGCGCGTCATCGTCGGCAGGGTGCCGGTGATGACCACGGTTTTGCCGGCAAGCGGGCTGTCGGCGGCGACAACGGGCGCTTCTACCGCCGGCCAGTGGATGCCCGCCGCTTGTAGCGCGGCGATGACGGCGCGGTTGGCGTCGTCCATGAAGAAGTGGCGGATGTATTGCGCCATTACCGGGCCGATGCCGTCGATGGCTTGCAGGTCTGCTTCGCCCGCCGCCATCAGCGCGGGCAGTTCGCGGTAGTGGCGCGCGAGCAGGTCGGCGCTGACGTTGCCGACTTCGCGGATGCCGAGCGCGTAGATGAAGCGCGGCAGCGTCGTCGCCTTCGCCGCTTCCAAGGCGGCCAAGATGTTTTGCGCCGATTTTTCCGCCATGCGCGGCAGCGCCGCCCAGTCGGCGAGCGTCAGCGCAAAGAGGTCGGCCGGGCTATGCACGCGCCCGTCCTGCACCAGTTGCTCTATCAGTTTGTCGCCCAGCCCCTGGATGTCCAGCGCCTTGCGCGAGGCGAAATGTATCAGCGCCTGCACCCGCTGCGCGCGGCAATGCAGCCCGCCGGAGCAGCGCGCCACCGCCTCGCCTTCGGGGCGGATGATTTCCGAGTCGCACACCGGGCAATGCGTCGGCATGGCGAACGGCTGACTGTCCGCCGGGCGCGCTTCCGGCACGGTTTTGACGATTTCCGGGATAACGTCGCCAGCACGGCGGACGAAAACGGTATCGCCGACGCGCACGTCCTTGCGCGCTACTTCGTCGGCGTTGTGCAGGGTGGCGTTGGTGACGGTGACGCCGCCGACTTCCACCGGGCGCAGCCGCGCCACCGGGGTAATCGCGCCGGTGCGGCCAACCTGCACGTCAATCGCCTCCACCACGGTGGTTTTTTCCACCGCCGGGAATTTCCACGCAATCGCCCAGCGCGGCGCGCGCGAGACGAAGCCCGCCGCCTGCTGGTCGCGGTAGCGGTCGGCCTTGTACACGACGCCGTCGATTTCATAGGGCAGACCGTGCCGCTTGCGCCCCAGCTCCTCCATATAAGCGGTGGCGGCGGCGACGCTGGCGAGGCTTTGTTGCAACGGGCAGACCGGCACGCCCCAGTCGCGGTATTGCGCGAGCAGGGCGCTGTAAGTGGCGGGCAGGGCGAAGCCGTCGTGCGCGCCGATGCCGTAGGCGTAGAAACTCAGCTTGCGGCTGGCGGTAATGGCGGGGTCAAGCTGGCGCAGACTGCCCGCGGCGGCATTGCGCGGGTTGGCGAAGGTCTTGCCGCCGTCGCGCTCCGCTGCGGCGTTCAACGCGGCAAAAGCGGCCTTCGGCATATAAACCTCGCCACGGATGTCGATAACCGCAGGCGGCGCGTCGTCGAGCAGGCGTAGCGGGATGGCGCGGATGGTGCGCACATTGGCGGTGACGTCCTCGCCGGTCGCGCCGTCGCCACGCGTCGCCGCGCGGGTGAGGATGCCATGCTCATAACGCAGGCTGATGGCAAGACCGTCGAACTTCGGCTCGGCGGACAGCAGCAGGTCGTCGTGGTCGAGCCGCTCCTGCAAGCGCCTGACGAAAGCGGCAAATTCTTCTTCGCTGAAGACGTTATCCAGCGACAGCATCGGTACGTCGTGCGCCACCGGGGCAAACGCGCCATCGGCCTTGCCGCCAACGCGGCGGGTCGGCGAATCGGCGGGGACGGGGGCGCTGCTGGCTGCTTCCAGCGCGCGCAGCTCGCGCATCAGCGCGTCGTATTCGGCGTCGGCAATGCGCGGATTATCAAGGACATAATAGGCGTGGTCGTGTGCGCGGATTTCGGCGCGCAAGGCGGCGATGCGGTCGGTATCGGTCATGGGGTTATCGCTCACGGGGGGATTCAGTTACGGTCGAGCAGCCGCTGCGTTGCCTCACGCAGTTCGGCGGCGGTGGTTTCTGGCGGCAGCGGTTCGCCGATGCGGACGGTGATGCGCGCGAACCATTTGCGCGGCCCGCCTTTCATCAGCCCGCCGCTGTGCGAAAAGAGGCTGCCCCAGAGATTGTTAATGGCGACCGGAATCACCGGTGCCGGGTCGCGCGCCAGCATCCGCTCGATGCCGCGTTTGTATTCGCCGAGATTGCCGTCGCGGGTCAGCTCGCCTTCGGGGAAGATGCCGACGAGATCGCCCTTGCCGATGGCGTTGTGGACGTGTTCAAAGGAGGCGAGGAAGAGTTCGCGGTCTTCGCGTTGTCCGGCGATGGGGAATGCGCCTGCGCTTTTGAAGATGTAGCGCAGTACCGGGATTTGGAAAATCTTGTAATACATGATGAAGCGCACCGGGCGGCGAATGGCGACCATGAGAATGAGCGCGTCCATGTAGCTCAGGTGGTTGCAGGCGATATAGGCCGCGCCGTTTTTCGGCACGTTGTCGCGCCCCTCGACGCGCAGGCGGTAGCAGCAGGCGATGATGCAGATGACCAGGCAGCGCATGATAAATTCGGGGACGACGGTGAAGATGTAGAGCGAGATGGCAAGGTGCAGGCCGAGCAGCAGCGCAAACAGCGCCTGCATACTCCAGCCGAGCACGCCCAGCACCAGCACGCCGAGCAGGCTGACGATGACGAGGAAGAGCGCGTTGATGATGTTGTTCGCCGCGATGACTTGCGATTTGTGGCCGCTTTCGGCGCGGTGCTGGATGATGGCGTAGAGCGGCACGGCGTAGATGCCGCCGCCAAAGGCGATGGCGAAGAAGGAGAGGGTGGTGGGGATGAAGCGCGGGTCGCGGGCGAAGGCGGCCAGCGTTTGCAACGCGCCGATGGCGGGATTGCCCTGAATGAGGATGACGCCCGCAAGCCCGGCGGCGAGGATAAAGGCGCCGACCGGCACCAGCCCCGCTTCAATCCGCCCGCGCGCGAGCAGGTTGCTTAAGAGCGAGCCGATGCCGATGCCAACGGAAAACAGCACCAGCAGGTAGGTGGTCACGGTCGGGTCGCTGTTCAGAATTTCCTTCGTGTATTGCGGGATTTGCGTCAGCAGCGCACCGCCGAGCAGCCAGAACCAGGAAATGGCAAGGATGCACTGGAAAATCGTCTTCTGCCGCGCGGTGTAGGCGAGCAGCGTCGTCGTCTGCCGCCACGGCTGGAACGGCGGCAGCGCGTGGCGGTCGGTCTCGCCCTGCCAGGCGGGAATGGCGTAGGCGGCGGCGACGCCGATGCCGACCGATGCCGCCATCGCCGCGAACAGCCACGGGTAGAGCAATTCACGCGCGACCAGCGACGCGCCGACCAGCGTGCCGCCGAGGATGGCGAGGAACGTCCCCGCCTCCACCAGGCCATTGCCGAGCATCAGCTCGTCTTCATTGAGCCGCTCCGGCAGGATGCCGTATTTCACCGGGCCGAAGAAGGTCGATTGCAGGCCGAGCAGGCATAATACCAGCACCATCAGCGGGATGAGGTCGCAGACAAAGGCGAGGATGCCGACCACCATGATGAACACCTCCAGCCACTTGATGCGGATGATGAGAAAGCGCTTCTCGAAGCGGTCGGCGAGCAGCCCCGACCAGGCGGAGAAAAGGAACATCGGGAAGATGAACAGCGCCATGCTCAGATTGGTGTAGAGGCTGAGCGTTTTGCTGTCGGTGAGGCGCAGGGTGAGATAAACCAGCAGCGCGTTTTTGTAGAGGTTGTCGGTAAACGCGCCGAAAAACTGGGTGATGAAAAACGGCAAAAAGCGGCGGCTAAAGAGGAGCATGGGATTCCTTTGCGGAGTGGGAAAGGCGGCATTATCGCCGAATGCGGCGGCGGAGGGGGCGATGATTGGCGCGATGACTGCCACGGTGGATAACCTGGTGCATAACTCGCGCATTTTGCCGAAAAACCTGACATTTCCTGCCCGCGACGGCAGCGGTCGCCCCCAGTCGTGCGAATAAAACACGCATTAAAACAACAGATTAACAGGGATTGCGGTAAACAAAGCGCTTTTTCCGCTTGCATCCGCCTGCGTCGCGCCAGCACGGCATTTGTGCATAACTTTCCATGTGGCGGCGGGCAACGGCAGCGCGCACGACAGGCGGTTATCCCCAAAAAATGTGGACAAGGGCGGGAATGACCGCAGGCGCCGGAAAAATATTCAAGCGCGACGACAGGTTGCCCGCACGGCAGCGTTGCCAAAATAATGCGCAGCGGCAGCGGCTGTTTGCCATTCACCTGCAAGGCCTTGTCTGAAACTTTCGGTGGATGGCTATACCATTCAGCCGTAAACACGCCCAAGTCAATGCGGTTGCGTGGCGACGATTTTGTGAGCTACACCCTACGAATGGTCGCTATGCGAGCTGTTCCGGTTGCTTGTGTCTCGCTAACCCAACCTGCGAACAAAATCATCGTGTTATGACCTACTGCTATGGTTCGGGCGGTTACGGACTTCGTCCTAACCGCCCCTACGCGCTACCTGGAGCGGAAAATCGAAGAACACCGCATCGCCGGGCTGGAGCCGAAAATCACCAGCAAACCGAAAACCAAGCTGGGGAAAAAATTCCGGGGCGCGCCGGGCAAAAGCTACGGCAAGGCGGACGGCAAAAAATTCGACGGCAAACGCGGCGGCAAAAAACCGTTTGCCGAGCGCAAGGGCGGCGGCAATTACCAGCGCAAAGGCGATCGGGCATAAGCGCGCCGGGCATTGCAATCCTGAAAGAAAAGCGCCGCATTTGCGGCGTTTTTTTATGAAAGTGCCCTGCCCTACCCGTCCGGGATTTACATACACTTGAGCGCTCAAGGTGTATGTAAATCAGGTACGGGCAGGCTTCAGGGGTTGAGGCTGATGCCTTCCGGGGTGAGGCGGATGCGCTCCGGCGCGGTTTTGAACAGCGCCTTGAGGCCGTGGCTGCCTGCCGTTTGCAGGTGGCCACGGCTTTCGACGTTATGGCAGTAGGCGGTGGCAAGGATGAGCTGCATGCCCAGCATGATGTGGCGCAGGTAGTCGTCCTTGTCCACTTTTATGTTGCCCGTCTGCTGCCGGTATTGGGCGAGGAGGCTGTGGTAGGTTCTGTCCAGGGTGTCATCGTCGCCGTTTGAGCCGCGCCAGGCGTTGTAGCTGCCGAGGGTGTAGGTGGCAAGCGCCCCGGCGAGGGTTTGCACGTTTTCGCCGTCGTTGCGGTAGAACAGGTAATGTTCGCGATAGTTTTGTTGTTGCTGCGCGCGGTCTTCTGCCGGGTAGGCGGCGGCGAGCTGTTGCGCCACGCGGTCAATGTCGGCGTCGCTGACGGCAACCGGCGCGGCGTCGTCCGCCGGGCGGGCGGCGTTGTCTTTGCCGCTGTTTTGCAGCAGCGCCGCACTTGCGCGGTAATGCGGCGAGACGGCGGTGAGCAGCGCCGTCGGCGGGACGGTGCAGAGGCTGTTGTCCGCCGGTGGCGCGTCGGGCGCGATGCGGCTGGTGTCAATGGGGATGTTGTGCGCGTCGAGCCAGGCGCGCACTTCTTTGGCGTGCGGCGGGTTGTCGGAGGCGAGGAAGTAGCTGTACTGGAAGGTGTAGCCGACGTGGTCGCGCAGGGTGGGATCGACGCCCAGTTTGAGCAGGCGCGGCACGGCGGCGTAATCACTGATGGCGGATGCCTTGTGCAGCAGGGTCTCGCCGTCGGCGGTGCGGCGGGCGTGGATGTCCGCCCCGGCCTTGAGCAGCAGCTCGAAGTTGTCGCGCGTCTCCGGGCCGAGCGCGGCAAAGAGCGGCGTCTCGCCCAGGGTGTTGGGGATTTCGAGGTTCACGCCGCGTTTTATCAGGGCATCCAGCCAGTAGCGGTCGGTGAGGATGGCGGCAAGGTGCAGGTCGGTGTCGCGCATGTCGCCCAGCCAGGTGGGGTCGGCACCAAGGTCTAGCAGGGCGTTGAAGGCTTTGCGGTCGCCGCTCATCATGGCGACGCCAAGCGGTGTCATTTCGCGCGTGTTGTGGCTTTTCAATATATCCGGGCGTTGGGCGAGGATTTGTCGCGCGCGGGCAAGGTCGCCGTCGTGCGCCGCCTGGTAAACGGCTGCGGCTTCGGCACTGGCAAAGCGTTCGTTATTGCTGGCCGTGGCGGGATTGCGCGCGAAGACTTCCTGCATTTCGGCAGGCATGGCCAGCGGCGTGCCTACGGCTTCGTTATCGGCATGGGCAATCGCGGCGAAGGCGGCGGCGAGTGCGGGCAGGGCAAGGCGTTTCATCGTATTTTTCCTTTTGTTTGCGGGAGGTTGTCGTATGGTAACGGTTCCGGCATGAATATTGGCTTGCCGTCCGTTCAGTTTTTTGCTGACAGCCACGCGCGCCGCGTTGTACATTGGCGCTCCTTTCATAATTACCGGAGATAATCATGCAACAAGAACAAAGCGCCATTGAGACCGTCGTCCTCTGGCTCAATGATGTGATTTGGAACCCGTCGTTCATCTGGCTCTGCCTCGGCGTCGGCCTGTTTTTTTCCATCATGACCCGCTTCGCCCAGGTGCGCCACTTCACCGAGATGTGCCGCCTGCTTTTCCGCTCCGATGATTCCACCGAGCACGGTATTTCTTCGTTTCAGGCGCTGTCGGTGTCGCTCTCCGGCCGGGTCGGCATCGGCAATATTGCCGGTGTCGCCGCCGCCATCGGTTTTGGCGGCCCCGGCGCGGTGTTCTGGATGTGGGTCGTCGCCTTTTTGGGCGCGAGTACCGCGTATGTGGAGTCCACCCTCGGCCAAATTTACAAGGTGCATGACAAGGACGCGGGGATGTATCTCGGCGGCCCCGCCTATTATTTTGAACGCTGCCTCGGCTGGCGCTGGTACGGGATTTTGTTCGCCGTCGCCGCCACCTTCGCCTGTGGCCTCTTTCTGATTGGCCCGCAGGCAAACGGTGTTGCCAGCGCGATGGTGCAGATTTTCGGCGAAGGGCAGGCGGTGACGACCGGCATCGCCGGCGAGGTCGGCTCGCACCGCCTGATTGCCACCGCCTGCGTGCTGGTGCTGCTGTCGTTCATCATCTTTGGTGGCATCCGCCGCATCGCCAGTTTCGCCCAGGTCATCGTGCCGTTCATGGCACTCGCCTACATCGTGCTGGCGATGATCATCGTCTTCATCAATATCAACCGCGTGCCGGAGCTGCTGGCGCTCATCGTCAGCGATGCCTTCAATCCTGCCGCCGGATTCGGCGCGGCCATCGGCATGGGGGTCAAGCGCGGTATCTATTCCAACGAGGCCGGGCAAGGCACGGGCGCACACGCGGCCGCCGCCGCCGCCGTTGAGCATCCGGTGCAACAGGGGCTGGTGCAGGCATTTTCCGTCTATATCGACACCCTGTTCGTCTGCACCGCGACCGCGCTCATCATCCTGATGACCAAGCAGTACAACATCGTCGCCGGGCAACATTTCGCGGGCGAAGCGACGCAATACATCGCCACCTACCTGAAAGACGCCAGCGGCGCGGTGATTAACGCCGACCCCGGCACCACCGCCTTCACCCAGTACGCGACGGCAAGCGTCTTCGGCAAAAGCGGGCCGGTGCTGGTCGCCCTCGCCACCTTCTTCTTCGCCTTCACCACCATCCTCGCCTACTACTACATCGCCGAGACCAACATCCTCTATCTGGCGCGCAAATTCGGCTGGCAGCGCGACGTCACCCTCATCGTCAAACTGAGCGCGATGCTGGCCGTCACCTACGGCGCGGTCGGCAGCGCGGGCTATATCTGGAAACTGGGCGACATCGGCGTCGGCCTCAACGCCTGGCTGAACATCATCGGCCTGCTGATCATCTTCTTCCGCGCCGGACGCCCGACCATCCGCGCCCTGCGCGACTACGAACGCCAACAAAAAGAAAAGGCCGCCGTGTACACCTTCGACCCGCAGGCGCTCGGCATCAAGCACGCGACGTTTTGGGAAGAGCGCCTCCAGGCGGAAACAGAGAAGACGAAGCCATAGCCGCAGTGCATCGCGCCCAAACGGGGCGGAATAACCCTGTCTCCGCTCCGTTTTATCCAGCATAAAAAACAAACTGCCATGAATAACCCGGAGTCCCCTGCCGAGCGGAAAAAATTCCGCTTCCCGCTCGTGCTGACCGATACCGCGCGAGATTTGCAAAACCTGTCGGAAAAATATTGCCACCTGGTACAAGTCTGCACCATCAGGGACGACCAGCTCACGGCCATTCCCCCGGAAATCAGCCGTTTTGAAAATCTGGAAGAGCTGCATATTGGCGGCGCACGCATCGCCGCGTGCTCACCAGAAATCCGTCATTGCAAAAAACTGCGACGGTTGGCATTGAGTGGCGGCGTGACAATAACGACTATCCCGGCAGAAATCATGCTGGCAACCTCACTGGAAGAATTACGGGTTTACCAAATCAAAGAAATTCCATCCGGAATCGAGCGGCTTGAGCATTTGCGCATTCTGGACCTGCAATTCAACAAAATCGCCGCATTACCCAAAGAAATCGGGCAATTGCACAACCTCCAGGAACTCAATCTGGGAAATAACCGCATTACAACGCTCCCCGCAGAAATTGGCGCACTCTCCAACCTGCACACACTCAACCTGGGGGAAAACCACCTTGCCGCATTACCCGAAACGATTGGCCAACTGCAAAGCCTGCGACGCCTCGATCTGCATATCAACAAACTGACCGCGCTTCCCGCTGAGCTGGGAAAACTGCAATCCTTGCAAGAACTGGCTTTGCGAAATAACTGCCTTGAAACCCTGCCTGCAACATTTGCCAACCTGAAAAACCTGAGTTATCTCACCCTATCACGAAATCGGTTTTCCCGATTCCCGCCAGAGCTCCTGGAACTGCCCCAACTGGAATGGCTATGGCTCGCCTATAATCAAATAAGAACCTTACCAGCGGAAATTGCACAACTACAAAAACTCCATGACCTGGACCTGCAAGGGAATCAACTTTCCCTGCTGCCGGAAACTATTGGCCAATTACAAAACCTGTGCGAACTTCGCCTGGGCGAAAATCCGTTACTCAGCATTCCCCAAACATTAAAAGAATTACGCCTTAACAAAAACCGCCGGGGCAAAGAACCCCTGCTGATATTTGGCGACAACCCCATATCACCACACTACACCGACAAATTCCGGTTTATTGAATGCGACCCGCGCCACGTCCGCAACTGCTGGCGATAAACCCGTTGCCGACTTTGCCCGCCGCCTCGCCGCCCGACTCGGCCTGCCGTGGGTCAATGCCATCGAAAAAATCCGCGACAACGACCCGCAAAAACAACAGGCGAACAGCTACCACCAATGCGCCAACCCTGACGGCATCTTTGCCGTGCATAACGTCCGCCGCGAACCGGTGCTGCTCATCGACGACATCACCGATTCTGGCGGATCTTCACCATCGCCGCCGCTCTCATCCCCATCAGTGGCAGTGCGCGCGGGTGGACGAAACCACCATGCTCACCGCGCTCACAGCGGGCGGCTACGCCATCAGCATCCTGCCGGACAGCCTGCCCAAAGCCAGCACCAGCTGCAAATGACGCACCGCTCTGCAAAACAGGCAACTGCTGCTGCTCTTGCCTTGGCATCCCGAAGTAGGTTTTACCACCGCACACGCAGCAACGCGCAGCCGCCACCCCTACATCCTCGCCGACAGCGCATCGTCGTCCACAGCGACTACAAGGACAGCAGCCCCAGCAGCGTGCAAGAAAACCTGAAACAGCGCTGGGTCAGCCTCTGGATTAACCGCAGCGACGCCCCTACCGCTACTGTCACCCGCGGAAATTCTCACTCTGCCCGACTTCTACCAAGCCTTATAGCCATCCACCGAAAGTTTCAGACAAGGCACGTCGCCGAAGACAGTACGCGGTTGTACGGCGAGGCGACGCAACACCGTATGAGGCTTTCGGTGGATGGCTATACTCAACACGCTGCCTGTCGCCTTCACCATCGCCCTCGAACCCGCCGACATCAGCAGAAACCAACAGGGCATGGCTCAAACGCGCCAGCCGACGGCACCCTCGAAAGACCCGTGCCCACAAAACCTGCTACTACCGTATGACAACATCCTAACGACCCCCACCTACACCAGCTGCTACCGTGCATGGTATCGGCATATCGAACCGCCGCACACATCGGAGGGCGGATTGATAGGATCAGGCAGCTTTGTCTAATCCGCCTTTTTGGCGATAGTAGCTCGCTTTATAAATTCTGGTGGTGTCCTAAAATGTATGCTGATAAACGGCGGGCAAACAAAAAGCAACGGAGACACGGTATATTTGAGTTGTGCAAATTCAAATT
>NZ_DBHKZK010000051.1:0-11185 GCF_057314735.1 Cardiobacterium sp. | reverse complement strand
TGTCTGAAACTTTCGGTGGACGGCTATATATTTATGGCAGGTTGGGTTAGGGCGTGTTTGCAATTTGTTTTGAGAGCCGTCACTACGCGGGTCGCAGCAATCTTCCGCCCTCACCCCAACCCCTCTCCCAAAGGGATTGGAACAGCTCGCGCAGCGAGAGAGGGGGCTTATTCTGCTGAATTGTAAACAGCCCCCAGGGCGGTGTGGCAGGCGAGAGCGACGCGCATTTTATAGCCATCCACCGCAAGTTTCAGGCAAAGCACGCCGAAATCGTCGTCATCACCCAGATTGTGCGCCGGGGCGCACGCTGTGGCGCTATATGCCCGACCTGCGTTTGCGGTTTTGTGGATTTTTGTCGCCTTGTGGGGGGCGTATCATGTGCGCCCCGCCCGCGCCTGCCGTCGGGAGGATTTTAATGTGTTTAATCTCAAGGAGTTTTCATGAACCCCATCCTTGCCCGCTACAACCGCCCTGTTTTCTTCTATTTCTGGTCGATTGTCATCCCGTGGTTTTGCTGGTTTCTCGCCGGTTATATCAGCCGTCTGCCGCAGGCGGCGGATTATGCCTGGCTGCAAGGCACGCTCGGCATCGCAGGGCTGCTCGCACCGATTGCCGTCGCCGCCTGGCTGTTTGCCGCCGACCCGGTATTGCTTGCCGACCTGAAAGCGCGGCTGTTCACCCGGCGCGGGTTGAACGGGCGCGTGCTCGGTTTTACCCTGCTTTTTCCGCCGCTCTCCATCATCGCCGCGATGGCGATTTCGCTCGCTTTCGGCCACAGCACCGACCAGTTTGTCATCAGCGGCTCGCCCAGTTTCACCAGCGCACTGTTCTCGCCGTGGTTTTTGCTCGTTTTTGCCGCGCTGGTGGAGGAGCTCGCCTGGCACACTTACGGCACCGATACGCTGCTGCGCCGCTTCAATCTGTTTAATGCCTCGGTGATTTTCGCCTTTTTTTGGGTGGCGTGGCATTTGCCGCTCGCCAGCATCAAGGGCTATTACCAGGCGAACCTCGTCGCCGAAGGCTGGCAGTACGGCGTGAATTTCATCGTCAGCGTTTTTATGTTCGTCTTCATCATGAACTGGCTGTATGCGAAAGCGGGGCGCAATGTGTGGATAGCGGTGCTTTTTCACGCCGTCGCCAATCTTTCCAACGAGATTTTCGCCACCCACCCGGACAGCAAAATCATCCAGAGCGGGCTGTTCCTGCTGCTGGCGGCGTATTTCCTCATTCATGACCGCAAGCTGTTCTTCCAGCGCGGCAGCGTCGCATGAAGCGTCTGGCATCCGCATAAAAAGCCCGCCATTGGCGGGCTTTTTGGTGGGGTCGTGCGGTGCGCTCAGGCGCACCCTATGGTTTTTAGACTTCCGCCATTGCCATCAGGCTGGCGTTGCCGCCAGCGGCGGTGGTGTTGGTGCTGCGGCTGTTTTCTTCGTACAGCGGCAGGATGTCCACCCCGCCGCTGGCGTTGATGATTTTCACCAGTGCGCCGTCGCGGGCGGCGAGCGCGGTTTTGAGCGCCACCGGCAGCGGTTCCAACGCCAGTACATGCCGGGCGTGGTCGGAAACGGGCTCATTGCTGACGCGGATGAGGCCGTCGGCGGTTTTTTCAAGGAGCGCCAGCGGGTGTTCTTTGGCGACGTGCAGGTGTCCGCCCGCGATAGCGACCGGGATGAGCGCCGCGAGGCTTTGTTCGAGGTCGCCGCCGTAAAGCGCGATGTGCGGCGGCAGGTGCCAGCGGTTTTCGTTGCGTTCGCCGGTTGGCCCGTTGAGGGTTTGTACGGCGTGGCGCAGCGTGGTTTGTTGCGCGGTGTCTATTGTCGCTTTGAGGCGCGCTTGGGCGGCGCTGTCCAGTCCGCTTTGCGCGATGAGCGCGTGCAGTTTCGGCAGCGTGCTTTCGTCGGCAACGCCTGCTTTGTCCGGGGTGGGCGCCTGCCACGCGCCGCCCTGGCTGAGTTTTTGCAGGTAGAACGCGCCGCCCGCTTTCGGCCCGGTGCCGGAGAGGCCGTGGCCGCCGAAGGGTTGCACGCCGACGACGGCGCCGACGATGTTGCGGTTCACATAGGTGTTGCCTGCCTCTATCTGGCTGCTGATGTGGTCGATGCTGCTGTCGAGGCGGCTGTGGATGCCGTGCGTCAGCGCGTAGCCTTTTTGGTTGATTTGCGCGATGAGGCGGTCGAGTCCGCCCGCGCGGTAGCGCAAGACGTGCAGTACCGGGCCGAAGACTTCACGCTGGAGTTCGTCGAGGTTGTTCAGCTCAAACAGCACCGGGGCGACGTAGGTCGAGGCGGCCGGGTCAATGTTTTTGCCGGGCGTGGTTTCGTGGTGCGCGCGGGCGACGGTTTTCATTTTGTCGATGTGGGCGCGCAGGTTTTGTTGTGCTTCCGCGTCGATGACCGGGCCGATGTCGGTGGCGAGCGCCGCCGGGTCGTCGATGCGCAGTTCGTCCATCGCCCCTTTGATCATGGCGAGGGTGCGGTCGGCGATGTCTTCTTGCAGGCAGAGGATGCGTAGCGCGGAGCAGCGCTGTCCGGCGCTGTCGTAGGCGCTGTTGATGACGTCAAGGCAGACTTGTTCGGCAAGCGCGGTGCTGTCCACGATCATCGCGTTTTGTCCGCCGGTTTCGGCGATGAGTACCGGGTTGTCGTCGCGCGCGGCAAGGGTGCGGTTGATGTGTTGTGCGACTTCGGTCGAGCCGGTGAAGACGACGCCGTTGATGCGTTTGTCCTGGGTCAGCGCCGCGCCCGCGTCGCCCGCACCGAGGACGAGTTGCAGCACGTCGCGCGGCACGCCCGCCTGGTGCATCAGTTGCACGGCGCGGTAGGCGATGAGGCTGGTTTGTTCGGCCGGTTTGGCGAGGACGGTGTTGCCGACCGCCAAGGCGGCGACCACTTCGCCGGTGAAGATGGCGAGCGGGAAGTTCCAGGGGCTGATGGCGACGATGGTGCCGACGGGGCGGCGTTGCGCGCAGGTGGTTTCGGCTTCATGGGCGTAGTAGCGGCAGAAATCAACGGCTTCGCGTACTTCGGCGATGGCGTTGTTCAGGGTTTTGCCCGCTTCGCGCACGGCGAGGCTCATCAGTTCGGCGCGGTGCGCTTCAAACAGGTCGGCGATGCGGCGCAGGATGGCGGCGCGCGCAGCGGGGGTAATTGCCGCCCAGCCGGGTTCGGCGGCTTTGGCGCTGGCGATGATGCCGTCAATGGCGGTGGTTTTGATGAAGGCGGCGTTGCCGACCAGGTCGTGGTGGTTCGCCGGGTTTTTGACGTCGTGCGGCGCTTCGCTTTCGGCAGGCTGCGCGGTGATGCTGCTCGCCTGTACCCGCTGCGCGGCGGCGCGGCTCATTTCGCCTTCGAGTTGTTGCAGGGTGTGTTCGTTACTGAAGTCAAGGCCGCGCGAGTTCGGGCGCGCATCGCCGTAGAGGTTGGGCGGCAGCGGCAGCGCGGCGTGCATTTTGCCTTGGGTCGCGGCGGCGGCATCGAGCGGGCTTTTCAGGAGGTCGTCAATGCTGATGTTTTCATCGACGATTTGGTTCACAAACGACGAGTTGGCGCCGTTTTCCAGCAGGCGGCGGACGAGGTAGGCCAAGAGCGTTTCATGGGTGCCGACCGGGGCATAGACGCGCACGCGGCGGCCAAGATTTTGCGGGCCAACGACCTGGTCGTACAGGGTTTCGCCCATGCCGTGCAGGCACTGGTGCTCAAATTCTTTGTCTTTGCCGAGCTGGTAGATGACGCCGAGGGTGTAGGCGTTGTGGGTGGCGAATTGCGGGAAGACGGCGTCTTGCGCGGCGAGCAGTTTGCGCGCGCAGGCGATGTAGGAGACGTCGGTATGCACTTTGCGCGTGTAAACCGGGTAGGCTTCAAGGCCGTCCACCTGCGCCCATTTGATTTCGCTGTCCCAGTACGCACCCTTGACGAGGCGGATCATCAGCCGCTGTTTGTTGCGCCGCGCGAGGTCGATGAGGTAATCAATGACAAACGGGCA
Organism: Cardiobacterium sp.; assembly: GCF_057314735.1. NCBI lineage: Bacteria > Pseudomonadati > Pseudomonadota > Gammaproteobacteria > Cardiobacteriales > Cardiobacteriaceae > Cardiobacterium > Cardiobacterium sp. The sequence goes on along the minus strand of NZ_DBHKZK010000051.1, from coordinate 7,204 downwards.
GCGCTTCTGGTATGCCTGGACGACGAAGCCGATGCCTTTGTACCCGGCCAAATCGGGGTCGGAAACGAGCGCTTCCATCAAATCCAGCGAGAGTTCGAGGCGGTTCGCTTCTTCGGCGTCAATGTTGATGCCGATGTCGTAGTGTTTGCCGAGCAGGAACAGCTCTTTCAGCCGTGGCAAGAGTTCGTTCATCACCCGCTCATGCTGCGCGCGCGAATAGCGCGGGTGAATGGCGGAGAGTTTGACGGAAATGCCGTTGCCTTCGTACACGCCCTGCCCGGCGGCGTCCTTGCCGATGGCGTGAATGGCATCGACGTAATCCTGAAAATAGCGGTCGGCATCGGCCTGGGTCATCGCCGCCTCGCCGAGCATATCAAAGGAGTAGCGGTAGCCCATCTTCTCCCGCGCCTTGCCATTTTTCAGCGCTTCTTCAATCGTTTGCCCGGTGACAAACTGCTTGCCGAGCAGGCGCATCGCATAATTCACCCCCTGGCGGATGAGCGGCGCGCCGCCCTTGCCCAGCACGCGGGTCAGCGCGTTGCCCAGCGAATTTTCATCGGTTTTCGCGGTCAGCTTGCCCGTCACCAGCAGCCCCCAGGCGGCGGCATTGACGAACATTGACGGACTGTGGCCGATATGGCTTTTCCAGTCGCCGCCGGCAATCTTGTCGGCAATGAGGCGGTCGCGCGTCGCCGTGTCCGGGATGCGCAGCAGCGCTTCGGCGAGACACATCAGCGCCACACCCTCTTCGCTGGAGAGTGCGAACTCGTGCATCAACGCATCCACACCGCTCGCCTTACGCCGGTTCTCGCGCACCTGCGTCACCAGACGGCGGGCAAGCGCCTCCGCCTCGCGCCGCTCATCTTCGCTCAACTGCGCCTGCGCCAGCATATCGGCGACGGCTTCCGCCTCATCACGGCGGTAAGCGGTGGTAATCGCATCGCGCAGGGCGGATTGTGGACGGGAAAATGCAAACATGATGAAAACTCCTTGATAATCTTAAAAAAGAAAAACGGGACAACAAACTGTCCCGTCAAATATACCACCATCAAGCCACTTTGCCGTGCTTGTTGGCGTGATAATCGCGGTTAGCCTGCTCAAAGCGTTCAACCACACCCGCAGCCGGTTTTCCAAAGAGCGAGACCACCACAATCACCAATGCGCAGACAATAAAGCCGGGGACAATCTCATACATCGTCGTCCAGCCATTTCCGCCCGCCTCAATGGCAGGTTTTTTCACACATTCTGCCCAGGCAACCACCACGACCGCGCCGCTAATCATGCCGGCGAGCGCGCCAATGGCGGTCATCCGTTTCCAGATTAAAGAGAGAATGACCACCGGGCCAAACGCCGCACCAAAACCGGCCCAGGCATAAGCGGTCAAACCCAATACCCGGCTATCCGGGTCTTCCGCCAACACCATCGCAATCATTGCCACCGCCAGCACCATCAGGCGGCCAATCCAGACCAATTCCGCCTGCGACGCATTCGGGCGCAAAAAACCCTTATAAAAATCCTCGGCAATCGCACTGGAGCAAACCAACAATTGACAAGACAAAGTTGACATCACCGCCGCCAAAATGGCAGAAAGAATGACACCGGCAATCCACGGATTAAACAACAAACTGGCCAGACCAATAAAAATCCGCTCCTCTTTGCCGCCCAAAGCACCAATATCCTCCGGTTTTGCACCAAAATAAGCAATACCAAAATAGCCGACGGCAATGGCACCGCCAAGACACAAAACCATCCAGGTCATGCCAATGCGGCGCGCCGGTTTGAGAGAGGCAACACTATCAGCAGCCATAAAGCGGGCGAGAATATGTGGCTGGCCAAAATAACCCAAACCCCAGGCAGCGGTTGAAACAATGCCGAGCAAAGTCGTACCGGCAAAAAGACCGCTATATTCACCATAATCCTTGCCCTTCTCCGCCGCGACCTTGCCAATCGAAAGGGCGACATCATCAAAACCGCCCACGGCAACCAGCACCATGATTGGCGTCAAAATCAGCGCAAAAATCATCAGGGTTGCTTGCACCGTATCCGTCCAGCTCACTGCGAGAAAACCGCCAATAAAGGTATAAGCAATCGTCGCGCCCGCGCCGAGCCACATTGCCTGCGCATAGGTAATATCAAACAGGCTCTCAAAGAGGCGCGCGCCTGCGACCACCCCGGCGGCACAATAAATCGTAAAGAAAAAGAGGATAATCGCGGCGGAAATAACCTTCATCGCCCGCCCCTGCGCGCCAAAGCGGTGGAAAAAATAATCCGGCAAGGTGAGCGCATTATTATTATGTTCCGTATGCACACGCAAACGTCCGGCAACCAACAGCCAATTGAAATACGCGCCGACCGTCAAGCCAATGGCAATCCACGCCTCGCTCATGCCAGATAAAAAAACCGCGCCGGGCAGCCCCATCAACAGCCAGCCGGACATATCGGAAGCACCCGCCGACATTGCCGTGACGAAAGGTCCCAAACTGCGCCCGCCAAGAATATAATCATCAAAACTTTTCGTCGAATAATACGCCGCCAGACCAATCAGCAGCACAATAATCAAATAAACGCCGAAAGTAATGTGCATCGGATTAAAATGACTCATAAAATACCCCTCATGAAATTGAGACATGGCGGTATCCGGCAGCCGTTTGCAATACCGCAGAACAGGAAGAAAGCGCGCATTGCCAGTTATACAGGAAAAAATAACGGGACGTCAATCCCTGCCGAATCAAATTATTACCCCAAAAATTTTATAATCCCGAAAATGCCGCCAAGAATTTAATAAAAACGCGCCGAAGAAAACGCCAACCGCAAAACAATCAAACCATTAAGCGCCTGTTCAATCTTCCGGTACGCGGCGGGTGCGCGATGCGGTTTATGAAAGGCGGCAGCGGGCGCGGTGCTAAAATGCGGCTCCCTGTCATTTCATAGGAGCATCCCATGCTGACCCCGTCCCAACAACACGCCGTCACCACCAGCCTCAACGCCCTCTCGACCGGTGGCATGAACGCCTTTGCCAGCCTGATGGCGGACGACATCCGCTGGCACCAGCCCGGCCACAATCCGTTTTCCGGCACGCATCAGGGCAAGGAAAATGTGCTGCGCATGATTGGCGGCCTCATCAAACACACTGGCGACACCTTGCAACTGTCGCCCAACGGCGCGGCGATGGCCAACGGCGACCTCATCGCCTGCCCGTTCCGTCTGGTGGGCAAGAGCGGCGACAAAAGCATCGACCAGCCGGGCTTGCTGCTGCTGGAAATGCGCGACAGCAAATTCGGCCAGGTTTGGCTGTTTACAGAAGACGATGCGGCGGGCGACGATTTTCTCGGCTAAACGCCCCGCCCGACAGCCGCCCCGCGCGGCTGTTCTTAGAACCTGTTTAGAGTCTGCGGGTAAAATCGAAATTCCCCCTCCCCTGCAGGGCGAAGCCCGCAGCGGGGGAGGGTCGGGGTGGGGGTGAGCGATATTGCTCATGAACTGAATTTCCTGTTTTTCAATGATTTTGCTGCCCTCACCCCAACCCTCTCTCGCTACGCGAGCAATGCTTGTCCCACAGGGAGAGGAGGTATATCGGCGGTTTTACCTGCTCCCGTTTGCAATAAGAATAACGGGTTTTCTCAGACTCTAAACAGGTTCTTATATATAAGTGTAGGGTGTGGCTTGCCCCACCATCGTCCGTTTTGGCCTTGGGGCGGGGTGGAATGGCGGGTGGTTGGGCAGCAGTTTACATACAGGATAGCGGGGAAGGTGTATGTAAAAATGACGGGACGGTGCGCCGAGGCGTACCCTGTGCCTCCGCGAAAACCCCCGTGCGTGCTACCAGTAACCCCATCCCGCCCGCATCCGCTATAAAATTCCCGCTTTATCCATCGAGGAATCCCCATGCGTACCCCCCAAAAACTGCCGTGGCTGATACTGCTCGCGGGCTATATCGTGGTGTGGCTGCTGGCGTCGTGGCTGCGTTCGCCATCGCTCGACAGCTACGGCGACATGATTGAAAACTACGCCTGGGGGCAGACCTGGGGATGGGGCTCTTTCAAGCATCCGCCGCTGTTTGCCTGGCTGGTGCGGCTGTGGTTCGCCGTTTTCCCGACTGAAGTCTGGGCGTATTTTCTCCTTTCTTATATTAATGCCATCGTTGGCGCGCTCGGCATTGTCGCCCTCGCCGCGTGCTGGGTGCCGCCGGACGGTCGCCGCAATAACGCGCTGTTGCTGGCGCTCGTCTTCGCCGTCTGCGGCCTGCCTTATGCCAATCTTGCCGCCAAATTCAACGCCGACACGGTGCTGCTCTCGCTCTGGCCGTGGACGGCGTATGTGTTTTTCCGCGCGGCGAGACCGGGGGCGGCAACTGGCTGGAGTGTCGCGCTCGGCGTGCTGGCGGCAGCGGCGATGCTCGGCAAGTATTTTTCCGGCGTGCTGCTGCTCAGCCTGTTCCTGATTTCGCTCGCCCGCCCGTGGCGCGGCTGGTACACCGACCGCCGCCCGTATCTTGCGCTCGCCGTTTTTCTCGTGCTGCTCGCGCCGCATTTGTGGTGGGAATGGTCGCTGGATTTTCCGTTCCGCCAGTATCTTTCCGGCAAATTCGCGGGCGGCGACGGCGCGATGCGGATGGCGACCTTCGCCCTCTCCGGTCTTTATTATTGGTGCGTGCCGTGGCTGGCGTTTGTCTGGCTGTGGCGACGCCTGCCGCGTCAGGGCGATGCCGCGCCGGCCGCTTCACTATTGGCGCTCACGCTGTTGCCCGCGCTCATCACGTTGGCCTTGCACCTGCTGCTCGGCATCCATTTGACCACGCATTGGGCGATTCCGCTCTGGTTCGCGTTGCCCGCCTGGCTCGCCTGCCAGCTTGCGCCGCGCTTGCCGTCAGCGCCGCTGTGGCCGCAACTGCGCCGCCCGCTCGCCACCATCGCGCTGCTGATTCTCGGTGGTAGCGTGGTGTACGTCGGCATCAACGCCCTGCGCGGCAAATCCAGCTATTACTACGCCCGCCCGGCGCTGGTGGCGGCGGTAGAGGCGGCCTTTGCCGAACGCTTCCCCGGCCAGACGCTGCAATGGGTCGGCGGAACCTGGCCGGAAAGCGCGTCGTTCGCCTTCTTCGCGCCATCGCACCCGCGCGCGCTGCCCGGCGTGCCGGACGCGATGCCCGCACGGGTCAATCCGCATCCCTCTTGGGCGCAGGAATACGGCGCGATTTACTGCACCGGCACTTACGGCACCGGCGACGATGTCGCCTGTGAGGAAGCCGCCCGCGGCTTGCAGGCGCGCGGTGCGACGCTGATTCGGCAGGAAATCGCCTGGCGCGCGCACGGCTGGCGTTACCCGCGCCCGCAGGAAAAGCGGGCGGTGGTGTACTGGGTGGTGCCGCAAGGAGCCAGCCATGAAGATTGAACTCAGCCTCATCCTCCCCGTCTATAACGACGCCGCCGCGCTCGCCGCCTTCCTCCCCGAACTAACCGCGTACCTCGCAACACAGGGGCGGGCGGAAATCATCGTCGTCGATGACGGCAGCCGCGACGACGTGCGCGCCGTCTGCACCGCCGCCCGCCTGCCGGACAACACCGTGCTGCGCCTTTTGACGCTGTCGCGCAATTTCGGCAAAGAGGCGGCGCTCTCCGCCGGATTGCAGGCATCTACCGGCGACACGGTGGCGATGATGGACGCCGATGGCCAGCATCCGGTCGCGGTGCTCGCGGAAATGCTCGCCTTGCACCGCCTGGGCGCGGACATGGTCGCCGCGGTGCAGGCAAAACGCGGTCACGAACACCGCCTGCTCGGCTTCCTCAAACGCGGCTTTTACCGCTTCATGCAGGACGGCAGCCGCTACGCCCTCACCCCGGACGCGGGCGATTTTCGCGTGCTGGGACGCAAAGTGGTCAATGCCCTGCTCGCCTTGCACGAACGGCAGCGCTTTATGAAAGGCCTCTACGCCTGGGTCGGTTTCAAAACCGTTTACCTGCCATTCCAGGCGGCGCCCCGCCAGGCCGGCGAAAGCAAATACAACTACCCGCGCCTTTTTGAACTCGCCATCGTCGGCATCACCTCGTTTTCGCTGAAACCGCTGCGCTGGATTTCGCGCACCGGCATCCTCGTCTCGCTGGCGTCATTCTGCTACGGCCTGTGGATTGTGCTGGAAACGCTGCTCTTTGGCCGCGACGTGCCAGGCTGGACGACACTCACCGCCGGCATCATGTTCTCCGCCGGCGTGCAGCTCGTCTGCCTCGGCATCATCGGCGAGTACATTGGCCGCATCTTTGAAGAAGTGAAACAGCGCCCGCTTTACCTGGTCGCCGACGAATGGCGCAGCGACAGACGGGACGGAACATCCCAACAACCGGAGAACCCATGAAAAAAATCCTGCTGCTCCTCGCCCTCGCCAGTATCGCCGCGTCTGCCGCCGACAAACCCTTCTCGCTCCTCGAAGAAGTCTCCGCCGACCCCTACGCCGAAGTCGCCAACCGCATCGAATACCAAAACATGGTGCTGTTACCCGACTACACCGTCATCGCGCGCCACTACTACCTCGCGCCGATGCGCCTCTGGATCGCCTGGGTCAAACAGGGCGACAGCGCCGCGCGCGACTGGAACGGTACCCGCAAAACCATCAGCGGACGCAACGTCGGCATCGACCTCGTAGAGCTCTGGGCGGACACCGACAACCGCCGCGCCGCCGCGCTGGTCATGAGCGAAATCCCCGTGGACAACAAAGGCAATTACCTCCTCGCCTGGCTCGACCTCCTCCCCGCGCAGGTGCGACAAAACAGCGGCGACACCCTGCGGGTAATGATGCAGGCGCTGGCAGAAGGCGACAGCGCGCGCGTGGCGGCGCTGATGCACATTCCCGACACCGTCGCCCACAAAACTGCCTGGCGCGAGGCGCTGCAACAATGCCTGACGGCGCACCTGCCGCAAATCCGCGACAGCCACCCGCAACGCAGCGGCAGACGCAAACCCGGCGACGGACGCGACAGCGGCATCATGCTCCGCATGAACGTTGACAGTAAAGACCGCGCCGTCATCCTGCCGCTGCAAAAAGGCAAGGACGGCTACGGCTTCGTTCTGGACACCGAAGCCTTCAGCCAATGCAAAAACCTGCCTGAATAAGCGCGCCAATCTTTGGGGCTGTTTACAATTTGCACCTCTCCCCTGCAGGGCAAAGCCCGTAGGGGCGGTTCTAGAGGCTGTTTGCAATTTGAAAAATCCC
>NZ_DBHKZK010000050.1:0-18375 GCF_057314735.1 Cardiobacterium sp. | reverse complement strand
CCGCGTGCGTGTCGGCTACGCCGCCACACACCCTACGCACGGAACCCGCCCGCTGTGGGCTTCGCGCCCTGCAGGGGAGGGGATTTGTCAATTGTAAACAGCTCCTAGAAATAGCCATAGGCAACGCCGTTTTTTTGCGGATAGGCGCGCAAATGGCAGCAGACTTCCCGTTCGCGGTTATTAAAAAAAGGGGCGAGAAATGTCTGCAATATTTTTTCCTGGTCATCATAAAGGTAAAAATTTTGCGATTGGGGCGTAAAGATAAAGTATTTTTTGTTTTCCTCCGTCTTCTGTATTGAATAATAATCCATATATTCGTCTATATAAATGGCGTAAATGATTTTGTCGCCCTGATAGAAAATCAGGGCGTAATCTACAATGAATCGCGCCCTGGAATATTTGCCTTCCAGTTTGTGCATTTGCAGTGGCGCAAATTGTGCCATGAGCGTTGCCGCGCCATCGGTCATTTTCAGATGGGCAGGCAGGGTTTTGCTGTTATCCGCCAGCTCGGCATAAGGTACGGGTAGGTGCATATTGATGCGGGAAATGGCTTCTTCCGGGTATTCTTTTGTTGGGCGCGTGATGACGGTATGCGCCGAATAGAGTGCGACACTGTCCATTGTCGCAATCACCTGCGCGGGAATGAAATCCGCCGCTGCACCTCGGGGGTACTTATCCGTTTCTTGAGTGCCGATGACGCTATAGCCGCCTTCGTTTTCTTCGGCAATGGCGACCGGATGCGGTGCGGGTATGGGTGGGCTGCAACTCGCCAGTTCATCATTCACAACCCAAACGTTTTCTGTGCAATTGGGCGGGAAAGATTCTGGCCAGCGCGTTTGTGGAGTGATGGCAAAGCTCATGGAAAATTTTTCGTTGCGTGTCGCCGCCAGACTTTGAAAATTTTTGTCGCCCGCCCGTGCCAGGGGGAATGCCGCAAGCAGGGTTAGCAGCCATACGGTGCGCCATAAGGAAAAAGGGTTTTTCATGGGGTATTCCGGGTTTGGAGGTGTTCTGAAATGTATGTTGCTTAAGAACCTGTTCAAAATCTTGGGGAATCGCATTTTTTCGTGTGCTTGTGTAGGAAACCGAAAACCGGGAAAACAGCCAATATGCCCCCTCTCCCTGTGGGACTGGGACAGCTCGCGTAGCGAGAGAGGGCAGGGGTGAGGGCAGCAAATAATTGAAAAAGCAGAATTTCAGTTCATGAGCTATATCGAACACCCCCACCCCGACCCTTTCTCGCACTTCGCGCGAGCTGTTCCAGTCCCGCTGCGGGCTTCGCCCTGCGGGGGAGGGGGAGAATTCGGCGCAGTAATTCAAATTCATGTGGATAACTGGGATTTTGAACAGGTTCTAAAAAACCGCCCTTCGCGGCGGTTTTCTCTATAGCGCTTTACTGTATCCGCTTGTATTTGATGCGGTGCGGTTGGTCGGCTTCGTCGCCCAGGCGGCGTTTGCGGTCGGCTTCGTATTCGCTGTAGGTGCCGGGGAAGAATTCCACCTGCGAGTCGCCTTCAAAGGCGAGGATGTGCGTCGCCACGCGGTCGAGGAACCAGCGGTCGTGCGAGATGATGAGCGCAGATCCCGGGAAGGCAAGGATGGCTTCTTCCAGCGCGCGCAGGGTTTCCACGTCCAGATCGTTGGTCGGCTCGTCCAGCAGCAGCACGTTGCCGCCGCTTTTCAGCAGTTTCGCCAGATGCAGCCGGTTGCGCTCGCCGCCGGAGAGGTCGCCGACGCGCTTTTGTTGGTCGGCGCCTTTGAAGTTGAAGCGGCCGAGGTAGGCGCGACTGGGGATGGTGTAGTTGCCGACGATGATGTTGTCGAGGCCGTCCGAGACTTCTTCCCACACGGTTTTGTTGGCATCCAGCGCGTCGCGTGATTGGTCCACGAAGGCGATTTGTACGGTGTCGCCGATTTCCACCGTGCCCGCGTCCGGCGTGTCTTTGCCGGCGAGGATGTTGAACAAGGTGGACTTGCCCGCGCCGTTCGGGCCGATGATGCCGAGGATGGCGCCGGTCGGCAGGTTGAAGTTGAGGTCTTCGTAGAGGGCTTTGTGCGCGTAGCCTTTGGCAAGGTGTTCGGCGATGATGACTTTGTCGCCGAGGCGCTCGCCCGGCGGGATGTAGATTTCCTGGGTTTCGGCGCGTTTTTGGAATTCTTTGCCGGAGAGTTCGTCGAAGCGGGCGAGGCGCGCCTTGTTTTTGCTGTGGCGGCCTTTGGGGTTGTTGCGCACCCATTCGAGTTCTTGTTTGAGGGCGCGGCGGTGCGCGGATTCTTGTTTTTCTTCGACGGCAAGGCGTTTTTCTTTTTGTTCCAGCCAGGAGGAGTAGTTGCCTTGGTAGGGGATGCCTTCGCCGCGGTCGAGTTCGAGTATCCAGCCAGCGACGTTGTCGAGGAAGTAGCGGTCGTGGGTGACGGCGACGACGGTGCCGGGGAAGTCGTGCAGGTAGCGCTCCAGCCAGGCGATGGATTCGGCGTCCAAGTGGTTGGTCGGCTCGTCGAGCAGCAGCATATCGGGGCTGGAAAGGAGCAGACGGCAGAGGGCGACGCGGCGTTTTTCCCCGCCCGACAGCGTCGAGATTTGTTGCTCCCACGGCGGCAGGCGCAGCGCGTCGGCGGCGATTTCCATGCGGCGCTCGTTGTCGTGGCCGCCGCCCGCCGCCAGTTTGTTTTCCAGCTCGGCCTGTTTGGCGGCAAGCGCGTCGAAGTCCGCTTCGGGGTCGGCGTAGGCAGCGTACACGGCATCGAGTTCGGCTTGTACGTCTTTCATGTCGCTCATCGCTTCTTCGACGACGTCGCGCACGGTTTTCTCCGGGTCAAGCTGCGGCTCCTGCGGCAGGTAGCCGATGCTGATGCCGGGCTGCGGACGTGCTTCGCCCTGGATGTCGGTATCCACGCCTGCCATGATTTTCAGCAGGGTGGATTTGCCCGCGCCATTTAAGCCGAGGATGCCGATTTTCGCGCCGGGGAAGAAGGAGAGGGAGATGTCTTTCAGGATGAAGCGGCCGCCGGGGACGACTTTGCTCACCCGGTTCATGGTAAATACGTATTGGCTCATGTTTTTGCGTTGGTTACGAAGGGGGCGCTATTCTATGGGAATCTTTTTCCGGTGTCTTTGCCATGAAATGTTTGGCTTTTGTCCGTGACTGCGGCGGACTTGCCGGGTGCTGGTGTTTTACCGCAATCGCCGGATTCATTTACATACGCCTCGGTCGCTACTCTGGTATGTATATTTTTGTTTGGACGCCCGCAGGGCGAAGCCTGCAACAGGGCGGGTTGTATTGCAAACAGCCCTTGGGGCGTATCGCAGTAAAATTAAGGCAACCTGAAAACAGATGCAGCGGGTTTGAGCAAAACCGCCCGCCTTTTTTCAGGCTGCTCCCTCGTGAAGCGCCGCTTCGTTATTCCAATGCCAAATAAAGGATCTTCTATGAAACGCATTATCCCCGCCCTGCTCCTTGCCGCCTCCGTCCCTGCTTTTGCCGCCGACAATGCGGCATCCACCGCAGATGCGGCGCCCGTCGCCACCTACGCCGTCCCTACGCCCGCCGGCTTTTCCTTTGCCGTCGAAACCCAAGTTCTTGCCGACGACTCCTATCAGGTGAAAATCACCGACCAGAAAACCGGCAAAGTGCAAATCATCGACGACATCATCGACTTCGGTCCGCTTAAAGAAAAAATCAGCGACCTGGTCAACATCCAGGACTACAACGGCGACGGCCACCCCGACATCGCCGTGCGTATCGTCGGCGCCTATACCCAGTCAGCCGATGAACTGTACCTCTTCAACCCCGCCACACGGCAGTTTAAAACACCGCCCGACGGACAAAACATCGCCATCGTCGGCAACGTTGAAGTCATCCGCAAGGGCTGCATTCGTGTCGAATACAAAAGCAGCATCATGGATTACGACGAGGAAGACTACTGCTGGAAAAATGGCGGCTGGGAGATGCTCCGCCTCAAAAACGCCAAAGCACACAAAAAGCCGAAAGGCAAATGATTGCAGGCAGCCTGAAAAAACCGATGCCGCATCATGGCCGGGGCGCTTGTCCACAAGGCGCCCCGCAGTCTTTCCCGAACCACTGTGGGCAAAACGTGAATTGGCGTCTGCGGCCAGAAGCAGTGTCTCCTTTTTTGTGTTGGTAATGAAGGGCGCTATGCTATGGGAATCTTTTTCCGGTGTCTTTGCTATGAAATGTTTGGCTTTTGTCCGCCTGATGCGGCTGGATCGCCCGGTGGGCTCGTTGCTTCTCGCCTGGAGCAGTTTGTGGGGGTTGTGGCTGGCAGGCGCGGGACGGCCACCCGCCTTCGTCACCGCCGTGATTTTGCTGGGAACGCTGACGATGCGCTCCGCCGGCTGTGTGTTTAACGACCTCGCCGACCGCAATTTTGACGGCCATGTGGAGCGCACCCGCAGCCGCCCGCTCGCCAGCGGCGCGGTGCGCGTAGCGGAAGCGGTGATTTTAGGCGTCGCGCTGCTCGCGTTGAGCTTTGCCCTGGTGTGGCTGCTCAACTGGCAAAGCGTGCTGCTTGCCGTCGCCTGCGCGGCGGTGGCGCTGTTTTACCCCTTCTGCAAACGCTTTTTCCTCGCGCCGCAGCTCATCCTCGGCGTGGCGTTCGCCAGCCCGATTCTGATGGCACAAACGGCGATTCTGGGACGGATTACCCTCGCCGGGTTTTTGCTGTTCGCGGCGAGCGTCTTCTGGGCGCTGGTCTATGACACCTACTACGCGCTGGTGGACAGGGACGACGACGTGAAAATCGGCCTCCATTCCAGCGCCATTACCGTGCGCGGCTTTGAGCACCGCTTTCTTGCTGCAATGGCGGGGACGGTCTTGGGCTTCCTCGTGCTGGCGGGACTGGCAGCGGGGCTGAACGGCTGGTATTACCTGGGGCTTGCCATCGCCGCCGCGCTGTTTCTTTATGAGCTGTGGGATACGCGCAATCTTGAGCGCGAGCGCTGCTTCCGCGCCTTCAACCATAACAATTGGGTCGGCGCGGCGGTATTGCTGGGGCTGGTGCTGGCGTTTTTGCCGTAGCCGGAAATATAGCCGTCCCGCAGGACGGCTTTTTTGTGCGCGGCGCTCAATAGACGTTACCGTAGAGGTCGTGCGCGTCGCTGTCTTCGATTTCGACGTGGACGATTTCGCCCGGCTTGACCCCGTCAATGTTCGTGATATGGACAACGCCGTCGATTTCCGGTGCGTCGTAGGGCGTGCGCCCGGTGGTGGCGAGGTTGTCCGCATCCACCGCGTCTATCAGAACCGGCAGGATGCTGCCGACTTTGTCCGCAAGCAGGCGGGCGCTGACCGCTTCTTGTGCCGCCATGAAGCGTTGCAGACGCTCCTGTTTGACGTCTTCGGGAATCTGGTCGGGCAGGGCGTTCGCCGCCGCGCCTTCGACCGGCGAGTAGGCGAAGCAACCGGCGCGGTTGATGTCCGCTGCTTCGATAAAGGCGAGCAGTTCTTCAAAGTCGGCGTCGGTCTCGCCGGGGAAGCCGACGATGAAGGTGCTGCGCAGGGCGAGGTCGGGGCAAATCTCGCGCCAGCGGCGGATGCGCTCCAGCGTGCGTTCGCGGTTGCCGGGGCGGCGCATCGCTTTCAGGATGCGCGGGCTGGCGTGCTGCAAGGGAATATCGAGGTAGGGCAGGATACCGCCGTCCGCCATCAGCGGGATGAGGTCATCGACGTCCGGGTAGGGATAGACGTAGTGCAGCCGCACCCAGGCGTCCAGTTTGCCCAGTTCGCGCGCGAGTTCGTGGATGCCGCGCGCGCCGAGGTCGGCGCCGTAGGCGGAGGTGTCCTGCGAGACGACGAGCAGCTCTTTCACCCCCAGTTTGACCAGGTTTTGCGCCTCTTTCAGCACCGCTTCCGCCGGGCGGCTGACGAGGCGGCCGCGCAGGTCGGGGATGATGCAAAAGGTGCAATGGTGGTCGCAGCCTTCGGCGATTTTCAGGTAGGCGTAGTGGCGCGGCGTCAGCTTCAGTCCGGCGGGCGGGATGAGGTCGAGGTAGGGGTTGTGCGCCGGTTTCGGCAGGTGTTCGTGTACCGCGCCCATCACCGATTCATACGCCTGCGGCCCGGTGATGGCAAGCACGTCCGGGCAATGGCGGCGGATGATTTCCGGTTTGACGCCGAGGCAGCCGGTGACAATCACTTTGCCGTTCTGGCGGATGGCTTCGCTGATGGTGTTGAGCGATTCGGCGACGGCTTCGTTGATGAAGCCGCAGGTATTGACGATGACGAGATCGGCGTCGTCGTAGCGGTCGGTGATGGCGTAGCCGTCGGCGCTGATTTGGGTTAGGATGCGCTCGGAATCGACCAGCGCTTTCGGGCAGCCGAGGCTGATGAAGCCGACGGCGGGTTGGGATGTGCTCATGATGATGTTTTGGTTATTTTGGGGGCGGCGATTGTAGCGCAGTTTTCAGGCACCTTTGCCGCGAGCAAGGCGTAGGTCGGGCATGAGAATGCCCGACCTACGACTATGACTACAGAACATCGGCGGTTGTATCGTGGGTACTACCCCACCCCGGGTACCCATGAAAAAGGCGGACGCCTTTTTCATGGGAAGCCCCGCCCCTCCCCCGCTGCGCTTCGCTGCGGGGGAGGGGGTTAATCGGTGGTTTACATACACTTCGAGCGCTCATGTGTATGTAAGCGGGGCAGGTGCTTAATGCGCCGGTTGCAGGCGCACCGTCGCGGCGGGGCGCTCCGGCGGGGTTTCGAGGCGGAGCTGGACGCGGGCGTGGTTGCCGTTCTGGTCGCTGACGTCGAGGGTGTAGTCGCCGTCGCCCGGCGGTTGCCATAGGGTTTGCGGGCTGTGGGTTTGCCGCAGCAGTTGGCGGTTGGCGAGCCAGGTGTAGGGCGGCACGCCGCCGTCGGTTTGTAGGGTGATGGCCTGGCCGCGGTTCTGGATGGTGGCGCCGCTGGTCGGTGCGGTGATGCGCAGGCCGGGTGCGGGCGGCGCGGCGACGGTGTTTTCGCGGGTTTCCCACGCCGGTTGCGGCGCGGTGTAGCTGCGCGGCGGGTTCGGCAGGATGGCGGTGATTTGCCGCATGATGGGGATGAGGGCTTCGGCGCTGGCGCGCTGGTCGTTGTAGCCACCGTCGGCGCGGCCGCCCCAGAGCAGTACGGTGTGCTCGCGGGTGTAGGCGATGACCCAGAGGTCGCGCCAGCCGTAGGCGGTGCCGGTTTTGAGGGCGACGGGTTCGGCGCCGTGTTTGAGGACGCCGCCGCTGTCGCCGATTTTTTGCAGGATTTGGCTGGTTTGCAGGCAGGCGCGCTGGCTGGCGAGCGGCGCGGGCTGCTCCGGGCGGTAGGTGCAGTTGGCGAGCTGGCGGTAGAGCTCGGCCAGTTCGGTGGCGCGGATGCCGACGCCGCCCAGGGCTATGGTGAGGTTCGGCGGGCTGTTGTGCAGGATGGTGAGGTGCAGGCCGTGTTGTTCGAGCCAGGTGGCGAAGGTGTCCGGCCCGATGCGCTCCAACAGGCGCACCGCCGGGGTGTTGCGCGAGCGTTGCAGGGCTTCGGCGAGGGTGATGCGGCCGAGGTATTTTTGGTCGTAGTTGTCGGGGTTGTAGCCGCCGGCAAGCGGGGTGTCGTCGATGGGGGTGTGCGGGTGCAGGCGGTAGTGGTCGAATGCGTAGAGGGTGATGTAGGGTTTGAGGGTGCTGCCGGGTGAGCGGATGGCGGTGAGGAGATTGTTCGCGCCGAGGCGGGTTTTGTCGTGGTAGTCGGCGCTGCCGAGATAGGCGCGGGTTTCGCCGCTGGCGTTGTCGAGGATGAGGGCGGCGAGGTTGCTGCGCGGCGGGCGGGTGGGCAGGGCGGCGGCAAGGATGGTTTCCAGCCGGGTTTGTTGGTCGCGGTCGAGGGTGGTCGCGCTCTCGCCACGGCTGCGCGCAAGGGCGGCGTAATGCGGCGCGTGTTGCGGGAAGGGGTGCGGCGCGGGCGCGAGCGGCTCGTGGCTGGCGTTGTGGTGGGTCTCGGCGTCGATGAGGTTTTTTTGCAGGGCGCGGTCGAGGACGCGGTTGCGCGCGGCGCGGGCGCGGTCGGGGTCGGCGAGGCGGTTCGGGTTTTGTGGCAGGGCGATGAGCCAGGCGGTTTCGCCGATGGAGAGTTCTGCCGGGGTTTTGCCGAAGTGGTGCCAGGCACCGGCGGTGATGCCTTCGATGTTGCCGCCCATCGGCGCGAGGCTGGCGTAGCAGTTGAGGATGGCCGCCTTGTCGTAGTGGTATTCGAGCTGGAGTGCGCGCAGGGTCTGGCGGATTTTGCCGGACAGGGTATGCGGGGTGCGGTAGATGAGGCGCGCCGCCTGCATGGTGAGGGTCGATGCACCGCTGCGGATGCCGCCGCCGCGCAGGTTTTCGCCCAGCGCGCGGATGATGGCGACGGGGTCGATGCCGTGGTGCCGGTAGTAACGGCGGTCTTCGTAGTTGAGCAGCAGCGCGGTGTAGTTCGCGGGCAAGGCGCCGGGCGGCAGGCGGCGTTTGCCGTCGGCGGTGAGCCAGGTGTGCAGCATTTGGCCGTGGCGGTCGTACACGGTGGGCGCGTAGTCGGTGCAGAGGGCGAGGTCGGGCGGGTAGGCGAGGTCAAGGCGTTTGAGGGTGAGTGCGCCGAGGCCGCCAAGGAGGCAGAGGGCGAGGGTTATGTGGTATATGGTCTTTTTCATTTGTGTTGGAGGTGCGTGATGAAGTTTTTGTGGTTTGTGTTGTTGGTCATCGGGGTGTGGCTGTGGCGCGACTGGCAACGGGTGCAGCGGCTACGCGCGCGGATGGCGCGGCGCGAGGCGGCGGAAGCGGCGTTTGAGCGGCTGGTGTTTGCGCTGGAGTGTCAGCTTGCCAACGGCGAGATTGACGAGGCGCGCTTTCGGGTTTTGCGCGATGAGGCGTTTCGTCGGTTGCTGGCAGCGCAGGAGGAATGAGTTTTGCCGTTTACATACAGGGTAGCGGGGTTGGTGTATGTAAATGGGAGCGCAGGTTGGGTTAGGGGTTAATTCGATTTTTGGTATTTGTTGGGTTACGCGCTGCGCGCTAACCCAACCTACGTGCTTATTTTTTTATTGCTGGTGCTAATTAGTCTTGTAGGAATTCTAATTTTTTTATTACGCTACGAGTTGTCCAATATGGTCTATTCTGGAAATTATCGGTAAATTCTATGACTTGTTCGTTATCCGTATCAGGAAAGACAAAACCCTGCTCTCTTAATCTTACTAGAGTAAAAGCGCCTCCGTTATAACCATTTAAGGCTGCTTTCATAGAATATTCGAAAGCTTTTTGATTGTTTTTGGGTAAGCCAATTTCTCCGCCAAAATAAGCATGCCCCATTAGAGCACAACCCTGAGCACTGCCTAGTGTTTCTAGAGCACAAGATTTTTCTGCCCACTCCATAGCTTGCTTCTCGCTTTCTTTTACACCTTTTCCTTCATAATATATTTCAAAAAGACCAATCATAGATTTAGCAGCATATTTCTCTTGTTTGGCACCTTCCTCATATAAACTCCTTGCTTTGGCAAAATCCTGTGTTACACCCTCGCCATTTATATAAAGATCGCCGAGGCTTGCAATCGCGGGTGCATGACCTTGTGCGGCGGCTTGTTCCCACCATTGTTTGGCTTGTGTATAGTTTTTCTCTTTATACGCGATAGTGCCTAAATATCTTTGTGCATTCGGTTCGTCTTGCGCTGCCGCTTTTTCAAACCACTCGCCTGCTTTTTCTGTGTTTTCTTCTACACCGGCGCCATAGAAATAAAGCATTCCTAATGCCGTCCGTGCTTTTGCATTTCCTTGTGCGGCGGCTTTTTCATACCATTCTATTGCGCTGTTGAAATTCTGCTTGAAGCCGTGGCCGAGGGCGTACATTTGTCCTAACTGGAATTGCGCTTCGGCGTCGCCCGCTTCCGCTTTTGGTTGCCAGCGTTTCATTTCCTCAATGTAGTTGGGCGCGTCTTCCGCCAGCACAGGGGTGACGGGCGCGGCAAGGGCGAGCGCGAGGGCAAGCAGGGTGGTGTGGATTTTCATCGGTGTTCTCCGTAGTTGTCGGGGTGTGCCGGGATTGGCTGCCGGATCGGTGAAAATTATAGTGTTTCTGCCCGGATAGGGCGACATTCGCCCGCCGGAACCGCCCCCCCCCGCCCGTGCATTCCCCGGTACAATTCGCGCCCTGTTATCCATTACCCGCCACCACCATGATTTTCAACCTCTCCGCGCGCAGCGCCCGGCTGCGCCATTTTATTCACAAGAAACTGCGCCAGTCCTCACGCATCTCGCGCAAAACGCTGGAGCTCTCCTGCCTGCTCGTTGGCGCGACGCTGGTCGCCCTCGCCTCGCTCACCTTCGCCGCCTTTGCCGATTACGCACTCGACAAAAACCGCCTCTGGGCAACCGCCTGGCCGCTGGCGCCGTGGTTCATCCTGCCGCCGGGGATGGCGCTGCTCGCCTGGTTCACGCAAAAGCACGCGCCTTATGTGGCGGGCAGCGGCATCCCGCAGGTCATCGCCGCACTCAGCCTGCCCTACGGCGCGAACAAGCAGCGCCTCATCGCCTGGCCACATACTTTGTGGAAAATCCCGCTGACGTTTCTGGCGATGCTGATTGGCGCCTCGGTCGGGCGCGAAGGTCCGTCGGTACAGGTCGGCGCGGCGGTAATGCTCGCCTGGGGCGAATATTGCCGCCGCCACCGCCTCGCCTTCAGCGGCCTGAGCAGCAACG
The DNA here is from genome assembly GCF_057314735.1 of Cardiobacterium sp. NCBI lineage: Bacteria > Pseudomonadati > Pseudomonadota > Gammaproteobacteria > Cardiobacteriales > Cardiobacteriaceae > Cardiobacterium > Cardiobacterium sp. Next base: position 7,673 of record NZ_DBHKZK010000050.1, on the reverse strand, counting down.
AGCTGATTGCCACCGGCGCGGCAGGCGGTCTCGCCGCCGCCTTTAACGCGCCACTGGCCGGGATTATTTTCGCCATTGAGGAGCTGGGACGCGGCCTGCATCTGCGCTGGGAACGCCGCCTGCTGCTCGGCGTGCTGGCGTCGGGCTTCATCCTCGTCGCCATCAAGGGCAACAACCCCTATTTCCCGCAATACGTCGGCGCGACCACCCTGCCGCACATGATTCTCTGGGTGGCGCTGTGCGGCGTGGTCTGCGGCATTGCGGGCGGCATCTTCGCCCGCCTGCTCGCCAAGGGCGCGCTCGGCTACGCCCCCGCCTTTTTGCGCGGCTGGCTGGTGCGCCATCCGCTGCTGTTCGCCGCGCTGCTCGGCGTCATCCTCGCCGCCATCGGCCAGCACACCCACGGCCAGACTTACGGCACCGGTTATCAGGCGGTGGCACAAGCCCTGGACGGCGAAGTGCTGCAACCGCACCATTTCGGCACCGCCAAACTGCTGGCGACGGTCGTCACCTACTGGAGCGGCATCGCTGGCGGCATCTTCACGCCATCGCTGACCACCGGCGCGGGCATTGGCAGCGGGCTGTGGGTGCTGACCGGTGGCGTCGCCGACCACAACCTGCTGGTGCTGCTCTGCACCGCCGCCTTCCTCGCAGGCGCGACACAATCGCCCGTCACCGCCAGCGTCATCGTCATGGAAATGACTGGCAGCCAGCCGCTGCTCATCTGGCTGATGACCGCCTGCCTCATTGCCACGCCGGTATCAAGACAAATCCAGCCCAAGCCGTTTTACCACGCCGCCGCCGCGCGCTTCCGCCAGCGGGTGCAGGCGGAGACGGGCGGCTAGCCGCACCAACCCGTTCTCTACGCCCATAACCGCCCCGCTTGCGCTGCATCAAGGCGCACTGGGCGGTCGTTATGCAAGATATATTGTCGCCTGCAATGATAATCTGCGCGAATCAAGTTTCGACTTAACCGCGCGTACCGGATTTCGCGCGGCGAAACGCCAATTTGGCGGTATTTTTTCAAATTGCCCGGAGGATTTATGGCTCGTGATTTGAGCAAGATGACCAATATTGAAGATTTGCGCCGCGTTGCCCGGCGCAAAGTGCCGAAGATGTTTTTTGATTACGTGCGTTCCGGCTCGTGGACGGAAAGCACGCTGCATCACAATACCCGTGATTTTGACCCGATTAAATTCCGTCAGCGCGTGCTGGTTGATATGACCAACCGTACTTTGGAAACGACGATGATTGGCGAGACGGTAAAAATGCCGGTCGCCATTGCCCCGACCGGATTTACCGGAATGATGTATGCCGATGGCGAGATTCTTGCGGCGAAAGCGGCAGAAAAATTCGGCGTGCCGTTTTCACTTTCCACCATGTCCATTTGCTCGATTGAAGACGTGGCCGCCAATACCAGCAAGCCGTTTTGGTTCCAGCTTTATGTGATGCGCGACCGCGAATTTATGGAAGACCTCATCAAGCGGGCGAAAGCGGCGAATTGCTCGGCGCTGATTCTCACCGCCGATTTGCAAGTACTCGGCCAGCGCCACCGCGACATTAAAAACGGCCTGTCCGCGCCGCCGAAACCGACATTGCTCAATATGCTCGATTTGGCCTTGCGCCCGCAATGGTGCTGGCATATGTTACACACCAAACGCCGCACCTTCGGCAATATCGTCGGCCATGCAAAAAACGTTTCCGATTTGTCCTCGCTTTCTTCCTGGACGAGCGAACAATTTGACCCGCGTTTAAGCTGGGACGATGTCGCCCGTATTAAAGACCTGTGGGGCGGCAAACTCATTATCAAGGGTATTATGACCAGCGAAGACGCGGAGAAAGCGGCACAATCCGGTGCAGATGCGCTAATCATTTCCAACCACGGCGGCCGTCAGCTGGATGGCGCGCTTTCCACCATTAAAGTCCTGCCGGAGATTGTTTCTGCGGTTGGCAGCCAAATTGAAGTATGGCTCGACAGCGGTATCGTCAGCGGTCAGGATATTCTGAAATGTATGGCGCTCGGCGCGAAAGGCACGATGATTGGCAAGGCATTCCTTTACGGCCTCGGTGCCTATGGCGAAGATGGCGTGCGCCGTTGTCTGGAAATCCTCTATAACGAGATGGACACGACGATGGCATTCTGCGGCCATACCGATATTAAAAAAGTCGGCAAAGAAATTCTCGTTCCCGGCACATTCTGATTTTTTGCGGGCGGCATGGCTGCCCGCTTTTTTTAAGAGGTATTTTTATGGAAGCATTGAACCAACAGCTCCCGCTTGTTTTGAGTATTTTCCCGGTCATTCTGCTGATTTGGCTGATGGTAAAGAAAAACAGCGTACCGTCTTATATCGCCTTGCCCGGCGTCGCCTTTTTCATTTACCTGTTGCAGCTTTTCTACTTCAAAAATGATTTTATGACGCTCAATGCCAATGCGGCGGCGGGCGTGGTTGCTACCCTGACGCCGATTACTGTTATCTTTGGCGCGATATTCTTTAACCGGATGATGGAAGCGACCGGCTGCATTGGCGTTATCCGCCAATGGCTCGGCAATATCAACCCGAATCCGGTGGCACAATTGATGATTATCGGCTGGGCATTCGCCTTCATGATTGAAGGAGCGAGCGGTTTCGGCACCCCTGCGGCAATTGCCGCGCCGATTCTCGTCGGCCTCGGTTTCAAGCCGATGCAGGTTGCCGTTTTTGCGCTGATTATGAACTCGGTACCGGTATCCTTTGGCGCGGTCGGCACGCCGACCTGGTTCGGCTTTGGTGAATTGAAGAAAAGCGGTATTCTCACCGATGAGGATATTCTCGCGATCGGCAAGGAAACCGGGCTGATACATTTCGTCGCCGGTTTTGTCATTCCGGTATTGGCGCTGCGCTTTATTACTACCTGGGCGGAAATTCGCAAAAATATCGGCTTTATTTATTTGAGCGTGCTGGCCTGCACCGTCCCCTATTTGTTGCTGGCGCAAGTCAATTACGAATTTCCGTCGCTGGTCGGTGGTGGTATTGGTTTACTGCTTTCCGTCTTTCTTGCCAACAAGGGTATTGGCCTCGCCAAAATGGATAGCGGCAATACGCATACACCGCTTTCTGCCGCGCAGGTATTCAAGGCGCTGGCACCGCTGGGATTGCTGATGCTGATTCTGATCGTTACCCGCATCCAGCAACTTGGTATCAAGGGGCTGCTCAATGACACGACGCCGCTGTTTTCCCTCAATCTCGGCATTGTCGAATTTGAAGTAAGCCGCGCGCTGATTTTGAGCTTTAACAACATCTTCGGGCAGGGCGTTTCCGAGAGTTACAAGACGCTCTATGTACCCGCCTTTATTCCCTTCGTCATTACCGTGTGGCTGTCGCTCTTTTGCTTCCGTGTCAGTTTCCGCGACAGTTTCAAAGTGTATTACACCACGCTGGGGCAAACCATCAAACCGTTATTGGCACTCTTTGGCGCGCTGGTGATGGTGAAATTCATGATGGTCGGCGGCGATCATTCGATGGTGAAAGTGATTGGTAACAGTTTTGCGCAGATTGCCGGTACCAATTGGGCCTATTTTGCCTCTTACCTCGGTGCCATTGGCGCATTCTTCTCCGGCTCCAATACCGTGTCGAATTTGACCTTTGGCAGCATTCAGCACAGCATTGCCACCCAGGTGCATTTGCCAACCGATACGGTGCTTGCCCTGCAATCGGTGGGCGGCGCAATGGGCAATATGGTCAGCATCAACAATATTATTGCCGTCTGTTCGGTGCTGGACGTGCAGAACCAGGAAGGCGCGATTATCAAGAAGACCGCCATTCCAATGTTTGTTTACGGCATTATTGCCGCCATCATGGCCGCCATTTTTATGGCCTTCAAGATTGCCGCGTAATTTTTCTTTTTATTCAAAACGCCCCCTTGCGGGGCGTCTCCTTTATCAGCAAGGCGATACCATTCCCCATGAACATCGAAACCCATCCCTTTCCGCCACATTTGCCGCGTGAGGCGACGGTGATGATGAGCGGCAGTTTCCCGCCGACGGCGGAAAAACGCAGCATGGCATTCCATTACCCCAATTATCAGAACGATATGTGGCGCGTTTATGGCACTATTTTTTATAACGACCCCAAGCACTTTGAAATCGCGGGCGAAAAGCGCTTCGATGCCGAGCGCATCCGCGCCTTTCTCACCGCGCGCGGCATCGCCATCTGCCCCAGCGTGCGCCGCGCCATCCGCGAAAAAGGCAACGCCGCCGACGCCCATCTGCGCATCATCGAAACCCTCGACCTGCCTGCCATCGTGCGCGAGCTGCCGCAGCTGCGCCACATTTTTACCACCGGCGGCAAGGCGACTGAAGTGCTGCTCGGCTTCACCGGCGACGCCAAAGCGATGCTGAAAACCGGGCAAACCCTCGAATTTCAACTGGACGGACGCGCACTCAGCCTCACCCGCCTGCCATCCACCTCGCGCGCCTACCCGCTCAAGCTGGAGCAGAAAATCGCCGCCTACCGCGCTTTTTTCCAGCGCTGCAATCTCGTTTGAGTCTAAAATTTCTGTATTGACAGAAACAACGAACCATCCTAAACTCGCCGTCATGAAACTGAACCCGACTACCGAAAAATTCGTCCTCCACTGGGGCGAGATGGGCGCCAAATGGGGCGTGAACCGCACCGTGGCGCAAATCCACGCGCTGCTCTACCTCTTGGGGCGGCCGATGAACGCCGACGAAATCGTCGAAACCCTCGGCGTCGCCCGCTCCAATGTCAGCACCAGCATCAAGGAGCTGCAAAGCTGGCAGCTGGTGCAGACCGTTCACATCATGGGCGACCGCCGCGACCATTTTGCGACCTCCGAAGATGTGTGGACGCTGTTCCGCACCATTGTCGCCGAACGGCAGCGCCGCGAAATTGAGCCGACGGTGCAATTTTTGCAGACGTTGATGGAAAGCCCGGAATTTGCGCAGGAAAATGAATCCGCGCGCGCCCGGATTAAAGAAACGCATGAATTTGTCAGCACGCTCACCAGTTGGGCGAACGAGATGCTGCGCCTGCCGGTCGGCGTGATGAAGAAGGTGCTGAAACTGGGCGCGGGGATTCAGAAATTGCTGCATTAGGGCTGTGTACCATTCAGCCGTAAACCTTTGCAGGTTGGGTTAGGGGCTGTTTGCAATTCGGTGGATAAGCCCCTCTCTCTTGCTTCGCAAGCAATGCTTGTCGCTGCGCGAGCTGTTCCAGTCCCTATGGGAGAGGGGTTGGGGTGAGGGCAGCAAACAATTGAAAAACTGAGATTTTAATCCACCAACAATATCGTTTACCCCCACCCCAACCCTCCCCCGCTGCGGGCTTCGCCCTGCAGGGGAGGGGGATTTCTCAAATTGCAAACACCCCCTACCGGGCGGTTACGCTGCGCTAACCGCCCCTACATTCCTACGCTCCGCGTACTACGCGTTTTTTTAGCCCATGCGGTTTCTGTATTTACAGAAATAACTTGAATCACCAAAGGAGGAGAAATGCCACGACCATACGATAGCGGTACCGCCAAAGCCCCGGACAAGGCGCGTCGCCGAAGACAGGAGACTTTGGGGGAATGGCCATATCTGCAGCTCTCGCTCGCCGTCCTCTGGCTGTGGAGCGGGCTGCAACCCGTCCTCGCCGCGCCGCAGGAATCGTTGCAACTGCTCGCGCGCATCGGTGTGCCGTCCGCGCTGCAATGGCCGCTGTTCTGCGCGGCATCTGCCTGGGACGTCGTGCTCGGCGTCTGTTGCCTGAGCCCGCTCGCCCGGCGTCGCGCCTTGTGGATTGGGCAGGCGGTAACGGTCATCGCCTACACCCTCATCGTCGCCTGGCGCCTGCCGGAGGCGTGGGCGCACCCGTTCGCGCCGCTCGTCAAAAACCTGCCGATTCTGGCGCTCATCTGTCATCTTGCAAGGAGAATCCCGTGAATACCTATTTGCTCATCAAGACGTTACACATCATTTCGGCGACGCTGCTGGTCGGCACCGGCTTCGGCACCGCGTTTTATATGTTCTGGGTGAACCGCAGCGGTTCGGTCGCGGCGCAGTCGGTCGTCGCCCGCTGGGTGGTGCGCGCCGACTGGTGGTTTACCACGCCGACGGCGATATTCCAGGTCGCATCAGGCAGTTGGATGATTTGGCAGGCGGGCTGGCCGTGGTCGGCGAAGTGGATTTGGATGACGCTCGCCCTCTACGCCCTCGCCGGCCTCTGCTGGCTGCCGGTGGTGTGGCTGCAACTGCAAATGGCGAAAATCGCCCGCGAGGCCGACGCCGCCGGCGCGCGCGAAATGCCGCCGCGTTACCGCACCCTGGCGCGGCGCTGGGAGCTGCTCGGCTATCCCGCCTTCTGCGCCACCGTGGTCATCTATTTTCTGATGGTTTTCAAACCGGTGTGAGGCGCAGATGAACATCCTCCTCCTTGGCGGCAGCGGCTTCATCGGTCGCCACCTCGCCGCCCGCCTGCGCGCCTGCGGGCATCAAGTACAAACGCCAGGCCACCGCGAACTCGACCTGCGCGCGCTGGATGAACGCGCCGCCCGCGCCTTGCTGCACGGCCAGGATGCGGTGGTGAACGCCGTCGGCATCATGAGCCGCGACACGGACGCGCTGGAGGCCGTGCATCACCACGCCCCGGCGCAGCTTGCCGTCTGGGCGCACGCGGCGGGTGTCACTCGCTGGTTGCAAATATCCGCCCTCGGCGCGGACGCCTGGCATCCGGTCGCCTTTCTCGGCAGCAAGGGGCGCGGCGACGAGGCGGTGCGCGCGCAACTGCCGACCGATACCGTGCGCCCGTCGGTGGTGTACGGGCGCGGCGGCAAAAGCTGCGAACTGTTCATCCGTCTCGCCCGCCTGCCGCTGCTCGCCCTGCCGGATGGCGGACGACAACAGCTGCAACCGGTACATATCAACGACATCGCCGACGGCATCGCCGCGCTGCTTGCTGCCCCCTCGCGCCACGCCACCGTGAACATGACCGGCGCCCGTGCGCTGACACTCGCCGCGTACCTCAACACCCTGCGTCGCACCCTGCACGGCAAAACGGCGGCGCGCGTGCTACCGCTGCCATCGCCGCTGCTCGCGCCGCTGTTGCCGCTGACCAACTACATCAGCGACGGCATGGTAAGCGCCGCCACCCTGCGCCTGCTGGCGGAGGGTTCATGCGCCGACAACCGCGCCTTTGCCGCGCTGCTTGACCGCCCGCCACTGGCGCCGGAACAATTCGCGGCGGCGGATTAGGCGTTGTTTACAATTCGGCGTATAAGCCCCTCTCCCTCTGGGACTGGGACAGCTCGCGCAGCGAGAGAGGGGTTGGGGTGAGGGCAGCAAATAATTGAAAAAGCAGAATTTCGGTTTATCAATAATATCGCTACCCCCACCCCGACCCTCCCCCGCTGCGGGCTTCGCCCTGCAGGGGAGGGGGATTTTTCGATTGTAAACAGCTCCTGGCGGCGGATTGAAACTGGAGTGATGACACGGCGGTATTGATACCATCGCGCAAAAAGTATCGCCCGTAATTGCGGTATCGTCTCACCGTAGCCGCTCGCTCTCATAAACACAGGCGGTTACGCTGCGCTAACCGCCCCTACGACTTGGGACAACTGCTGGCGGCGGATGGAAACTGGGCGATGACACGGCGGTATTGATACCATCGCGCAAAAAGTATCGCCCGTAATTGCGG